>CAZEKO010000001.1:0-13579 GCA_964512775.1 uncultured Bacteroides sp.
ACCAGAGCAGGTATATTGATTGCTGTTATCATTGGTATAGCAATTTTTTCATTTGTACTTCAAGATCTTTTAACTGGTGGAAAATCCGTATTGGTTAATTCCCGGATCCAGTTTGCTGAAATTGATGGCAGATCTGTTTCCTATGAAGAATATGCTGACAGGGTTGAAAAACTTTCTGAATATTACCGCTTAAGGTTTGGCCTGACTTCTCTCGATGAACAAATGACGGAAGGTGTTCGTGAAGAAGCATGGGATAATATTGTGAGAGAATATGCTACTAAGAATGAATTCAAAAAGCTTGGAGTAAGCGTGCCCACAGATGAAGTGATGGATATGGTCCAGGGAAGAAATCCTCACCCAATCATACGGCAACTTTTCGCTGATCCCCAGACAGGCATCCTGAACAGGTCGTTCCTGTTACAATTTATCCGTACCATGGATGAGGATCCGACTGGAGCCCAAAAAACCATTTGGCTGCAACTTGAAAATCAGATTATAAATGATAAAGCATTCTCAAAATATAATAACCTGATCAGAAAAGGTTTTTATACTACCGACCTGGAAGCTGAATATGCATTTAAGGAATCAGATAAGAAAGTTGATTTTAGTTATGTAAGACAATTATTCACAAGTATTCCTGATAGCGCCATAACATATACAGAAGCCGACCTGAAGAAATACTACCAAGAGAACCGTAACCAATATATGCAGGAAGCCTCCAGAGATATCGAATATGTTGTTTTTGAGGTAATCCCTTCAGCAGAAGATGATCAAAGTACTCTTGACTGGATCAATAATCTGAAGAATGAATTTGAAACGACTGCAGATGTGGTTTCCCTTGTTAATATTGAATCTGACGTTCCTTTTGATGGTGTCTTCTCAACTAAATCCCAACTTTCAGAAAATATCAGTGATTTCATGTTCAACGCCAAACCAGGAGATGTAATTGGACCCTATTTTGAAAATGGATGTTACAGGCTCGCAAGACTGGTTGAAATAGGATTTAGGCCCGACTCAGTAAGAGCCAGACATATTCTTATACAGCCGGACCAGACTACCACTAAGGAAAGAACCAAAGTAATTGCCGATAGCCTTAAAGATCTTATCATAAATGGTGCTGATTTTGCTCTCCTGGCTATGACAATGTCTGCCGATGGAAGTTCCCAGGACGGAGGTAATCTTGGCTGGTTTACAGAAGGGCGGATGGTTCAGCCTTTTAATAATGCTTGCTTTGAAGGTAAAAAAGGAGATGTCGTCGTGGTCGAAACACAGTTTGGCAACCATGTCATTGAAATCCTCGAACAGAGCGCCTCAGTGAAAAAAGTTCAGGTAGCAATTCTAAGCCGTGAGGTCAAACCAAGTTCCAAGACCTATCAGGAAATCTACACCCGCGCTGTAGAATTCGCCGGATTAAATGATACCTATGAAAAATTTAATGCATCAGTGACAGAACAGAATCTGACCAAAAGATATGCTTCTGAATTGACTGTAAATCAACGTACTATACCTGGACTTGACTATCCCAGGCCATTGATTCAATGGATCTTTGAAGCCGACCTAAATGCTGTAACCCCGCAAGTTTTTGAACTGGGAAACAAATTCGTTATTGCTGCTGTCACTGCCATAAGGGAAAAAGGACCTTCACCTCTCGATCAAATTAGAAATGAAATTGAACTTGAAGTCAGAAAAAATAAAAAAGCTGAAAAAATCGCTGAACAGTTCCGGTCATATATCTCTTCAGATTCTTCTCTTGACGATGTTGCAGTAAAAATGGGGCTTCAAATCCAGGAAGCTTCTAACATAAGCTTTTCATCGATCTCCATTCCATCCGCTGGAATAGAACCTAAAGTTATTGGTGAGGCAACAAGCCTGCCCGAAGGCGTGCTTTCTCAGCCGATTCAGGGGAATAATGGTGTTTATGTACTGGTGGTCAACAGAATAAGCGAATCAAATGAGATAAGTACCCTGACAACCCGCAATAGAATGAATATGATGCGCCAGTCAAGGGTTTATTCCGAAGCCTATCAGGCTCTCCTCGATGCCTCAAACATCAAGGATAACAGATATAAATTCTTTTAGTCCACCCTGTCGTGAAGATAAGAATTATCTTCCCTCAGTGTTGGATTTTTTTCATCATCCTCCGTTAAGGAGAATTTGGATATTTTGTTCTCATCAGAATATTTTACATCATCCAGCTTGATCTTCTTGCGTACATATGCTGGTTCGCTCTCAAGATCATCAACTATATCCTTCTTTTCCTGCTCATTATAAACTTTGCTCTTGATCTTTTCATGAGCCTCTTTCAATTTCTTAACCTTATCTGCAAGCTTCCGGGTATCCTGCACAGGTTCTCCATCATCCTGTTCCGGCTGAACTATGCTTTCACTTTTAATATCAAACTCAATGGTACGCTGAATATTGGTATGCTCCCTGGTGGCGCTAAAAGGCTCCCCTGTAGCAGGTATAGTCCTGCCTGGAACAGGAGGTTTGGTATTGTCTTCAAGTTTAATCCTGTCAGGCCTTTTTTTCCTGACATATAATTCCGGAATGCTGTTGGTTTCAAATCCTGTTGCAATAATAGTTATATTGATCTTTTCCCCTAATGACTCATCCGTTCCTGTACCCCAGATTAAAAGGGCATTCTTTGCAGCAGTCTGTGTGACAAAATCAGTTATTTCACCTACTTCATCCATACTTATCTCATCAACACCGGATGTTATATTTAAAAGGATACTGTCGGCCCCTGTTATACTGTTATTATTAAGCAGTGGCGACGAAAGAGCTTCCTGGATTGCCCTGAGCGCCCTCCCTTCGCCCGAAGCACTTCCGGATCCAAGTATAGCTACACCACTGTCACGCATGACTGTTTCAACATCAGCAAAATCAACATTAATGTACCCATGGACAGTTATAATCTCCGCGATGCCCTTCGCAGCAATAGATAAAACATCATCAGCCTTGCCAAATGCTTCCGACAATTTCAGATCACCGTATATTTCCCTCAGCTTTTCATTATTGATCACCAGCAAAGAATCTACATATGCCCTTAGTTCATTGATTCCTTCAATTGCCTGTTGTACCCTGAGCTGGCCTTCGAATCTGAACGGGATTGTTACAATAGCAACTGTCAGTATTCCCAGTTCCCGGGCAGCCCTGGCAATAACAGGTGCAGCACCTGTCCCCGTACCTCCACCCATACCGGCTGTAATAAATACCATTTTTGTATTCTGAGATAAAACCTTCGAAATATCCTCCAGGCTCTCCACAGCAGCCTGTTTGCCTTTCTCTGGTTTATTGCCCACTCCCCATCCTTCGGTGAGTGCCGAACCTATCTGGATCTTAACAGGGACAGGACTATCATTTAACGCCTGGGCATCTGTATTGCATACTACAAAATCGACATCCTTAATGCCCTGTTTCCACATATGATTGACGGCATTGCTGCCTCCACCTCCGACCCCGATCACTTTGATGATAGATGACCGGTTAACCGGCAGTTCGAAATTTATAAGTTCTTCTGACATATTTGGATTTATTAGAGGTTATTTATGTTTACACTTAAGAACTACAATGCTGAATCATCTTCTTCAAAAATCTCATTCAGCTTCTCTTTAAAAGCTATGAAAAATTTGGGCTTGAATTTTGTCTGTTGTTCCTTGTTCTCACCGCCAGGATTTTCAATTTTTACCTCGATTTTGCCTTCTTTAACTTTTTCCTTCGATTCTTGTCCCTTCAGCAGTAATCCCACACTGGTCGAAAACATAGGCTGATTAGCTTCTTCAATGCTCTCAGCAGCAAGATGTTCATTTGGGTAACCTACCCTTACATCATACCCGGTCTTGAACTTGACCAGCTGGGGTAAATGCCTTAATAATGCTCCACCCCCTGTCAGAACAATACCAGCACTCAGCTTATCCGCAACACCTGATGTTTCTATTTCGTAAATGACATGATCCAGTATCTCTTCCATCCTCGACTGAATTATATAAGCCAGGCTCCTGAAGCTGATCTCCTTCGGATCCCTGCCACTAATTCCAGGTATGGTCACTACTTTATCTTCCTGGGCCAGATCACCCAGAGCTGAACCAAATTGAATTTTAAGCTGTTCCGCCTGACGTCCCAATATCGAGCATCCCTCTTTGATATCACGCGTTATTACATTACCTCCAAACGGAATTACTGCCGTATGATAGATCACATTATCATAATATACGGCAAGATCCGTTGTACCTCCTCCAATATCAATAAGAGCAACACCAGCTTCTTTTTCATCTTCCGTCAGGACAGCTTCAGATGATGCCAGTGGCTCCAGGATCATCTCCTTCACATTCATACCTACCCGGTTAATACATTTCTCCATATTTCTTGCCGATGAAATCTGGCCAATGACAATATGAAAGTTTCCTTCCAGACGTTTGCCCGACATCCCTATTGGATTCTTGACCCCTGTTTCATTATCGACAATAAAACTCTGCGGAAGGACATGAATGATTTCCTCACCTGCTTCGATCTGACTGTTGTACATATCAGAGACAAGTTTTCCGATATCCTCCTCAGTAATTTCATCATCAAAAGAAGCACGGTTAATGTATGTGCGGTTGCGGATGCTCCTTATATGCTGTCCTGCAATCCCCACAAATACATCCGAAAGAGTAAGTCCAGTCTTATTACGGATCTCCTCAACGACTGTCTGGATTGAACATACAGTTTCCTCAATATTCAGGACCACTCCTCTCTTGACTCCCTTTGATGTTGTTTTACTCATACCGATAACCTCAAGTTTCTGGTTTTCGTTCATTTTGCCGACAATGGCCACGATTTTCGTGGTTCCAATATCGATTGCAGCGATTAATTGATCTTTTTGTGCCATAATTTTATCTTTTAGTACAAACTGCTTGGTTTTTATATTTTAAACTGATCTTGTCATACTGATTCCACCCTGTATTGTAAAATCCCTCGTTATACAGGATCCATAGTTTTTCGAATTTTTCTTCAATATCCTCTGCTTTTCCGAATTCAATGATATGAGCTCCCACCCGGGGAATAAGTTCAAACTCACCTTTCCCGTTCACATAAATTTGCACTATCTGTGCTTCCCAGAATTTATCCGACCTGATATACATTACCATATTATATATATCCATCAAAAGATTATTCTCCTGGTCTAAATCATAAATATTCGATACCCTCCTGTACCGCTCCCCTATTGCGCCATTTACAACCATTACATAAGGACTGTAATTCGCTGATAATGGAATAATATATCCCTCTTTGTCGATATAAAATCCCTGTCCGGATCTGTCAATTATTCTTACCACCGGATTCCTCTGGTGTATATCAACAACAAGTTCACCGCCAACTGTCTGGTAAACCTCGGCCCTTTTTATGTATTTTATTCCCCTGATCTTATTTTCTATTTCCTGCAAGTCCACTTCATAGAATGGTCTGCCTGCCAGACTATTTCCTCCCCTCAGAAGTACATTCCGTATCATCCTTGAATTTACAAACTGCACATCCAGACTGTCATGAATAATGATTCTGATATCATTACATGTAACCTTCTTCTCCTCTTTCCCGACAAAACCCAAAATCACTATCAAATATCCTGTTATAGCTATCAGCAACACTATATGTATTATGAATTTCTTCATATAATTCTCAATCCAGTAATTTAATTATCGGTTCAACAAACAGGTCTATATCTCCGGCACCCATGGTCAAAAGGACATCCGGCTTTATATTCCTTAATTCATCCATCAGATCATTCTTGCTGCATAATTTCTTATTATCCAGTGTGACTTTTCTGAAAATAATGTCCGAGCTTATCCCTTTAATAGGCAATTCCCTTGCAGGATAAATATCCAGTAATATCAATTCATCGAGTTCCGAAAGACTTTTTGCAAAACCTTCTGCAAAATCCCTTGTCCGTGAATACAGGTGAGGCTGAAAAATACCAGTTATCTTTCTGCCAGGATATAATGCCCTGACCGACCTTATGAAGGATTCAAGTTCTTTGGGATGGTGACCATAATCATCAATATAGACCACATCATCACGGTTAATATGAATGTCAAATCTTCTTTTCACCCCTCTGAATGTCTCCAGGGCTTTCCGGATTGCTCTTTCACCTGTTCCCATAATATATCCCAGAGCAGCCACTGCTATGGCATTTTCAACATTAACCAATCCCGGAAAACCCGTTTTTAAACCAGTGATCATATTTTTCGGTGCATGCAGATTGAACCTGTAGCCATTACCTGAAGGCTCAATGTTTACTGCAAAAAAATCTGCTCCCGGATGTAATGAATATGTATATATCCGGGCATCACCTTTGCCGGACGCGAGTGATTCAATCTCCTTCTTAATTATAATATCACCGCCACTCTTGACCTGTGCAATAAATTGTCTGAATGAAACCTCCATCGCTTCTTTATTCCCATAAATATCAAGATGGTCAGGATCACATGAAGTCACTATAGCCTTGTCAGGGAACAGCCGCAGAAAAGACCTGTCAAATTCATCTGCTTCAGCTACTATCCATTCACTGGCTTTGTTGATTAAAGCATTGGTATTGTAATTTTTTGAAATACCTCCCAGAAATGCCAGGACCGGAATATTTGCAATATTAAGCAGGTGGGCAGCGAGGGTCGATATAGTCGTCTTGCCATGGGTTCCGGCAACTGCAATACATCTGTGCCCCACTGATAGCATCCCCAGAACTTCCGAACGCTTCAGAACCGTGAAACCTTCCTGCCTGAAATATTCAAGTTCAGAGTGATCTGCCGGGACAGCAGGTGTATATACCACAAGCGTCTCACCAGGATTTTGATAAATGGTTTTTACCATTTCTGGCTGTTCATCATAATGAATATGGGCTCCTTCTCTTTCAAGTTCCTCTGTCAGCCTTGTCGAAACTTTATCGTATCCAACCACTTGCCACCCACCTGCAATAAAATACCTTGCAAGGGCACTCATCCCAATCCCCCCTATCCCTATCATATAAATATTATTGTAACCTTCAATCCTCACCATAACTAATTTATTATATGTCGTCCTGAGTTTATCTCAGGACCTCCTTGTCAATTAAGCTTATCGTTCATAAGACGTATAATCTCTTCGGCGATCCTCCCCGCCGAATCCTCCACAGCCATCGATAATATATTTTGCGACATCCTTTTCATCCTCTCCTGGTCGTTCAACAACTCAAGAGCCTCAGAAATCATTCTCTCCACAGCTTCACTGTCAGCTATACAAATTGCAGCTGACTTATTTACAAGAGCCATTGCATTTTTTGTTTGATGATCTTCTGCCACGTTCGGGGATGGAACCAGAATTGCTGGTTTCCCGACATGGCTAAGTTCTGATATAGTAATTGCTCCGGCTCTTGAAATAATTACATCTGCTACAGCATAGGCAAGCTCTACCCTTGTTATGAAATCCTTCAGAATTATATTTCCTGCCCCTGATTTTTCTATTGTAGATTTTGCTGTATCATGATAATATTTTCCACACTGCCAGAGAATTTGTATCCCTGAATCACGCAATTGGTCAATGTTCTTCATCACACCTGTATTGATAGTTCTTGCTCCCAGGCTCCCTCCCATAACCAATAGTGTTTTAAGGTTCTCTTTAAGACCAAAAAAAATGTACCCTTCAGACCTTAATCCCTCCGACTTTATTTTTTTGAACTCCTTCCTTACTGGATTTCCTGTGATTACAATCTTATCCGGCGGGAAGTATTTCTCCATGCCATAATATGCAACACATATACGACTGGCCTTCTTTGCCAGCAATTTATTTGTAATACCTGCAAAAGAATTCTGTTCCTGAATAAGGGTAGGAACGCCCTTGACAGCGGCAGCTCTCAGGACAGGTCCACTGGCATATCCACCAACACCAACGACCACGTCGGGATCAAATTCCTTTATAATTCTGTTTGCCATCCTCAGGCTTCTGAATAATTTAATAATGACCGCAATATTTCCTAAACTTAACTTCCTTCTGAAACCTGCAACCGGAAGGCCTGTTATCCTGTAACCGGCTTCAGGCACTTTTTCCATTTCAAACCTGTCCTGTGCACCTACAAAAAGGATATCAACTTCCGGTATCCTTTCTTTCAGCGCATCAGCTATGGCGATTGCAGGGAAAACGTGGCCTCCTGTACCACCGCCGCTGATTATTATCCTATTCCGTATGTTCCTGTTCCTGTCTTTCATTTTCCCCTTGTTCATTAAGCCCTTTGCTTACACTCAGTATCATGCCCAGTGAGATACAGGTAAACATCATAGATGTTCCCCCCATGCTGATCATTGGCAGCGGCTGGCCCGTAACCGGCAGGAGGTTTACTGCAACAGCCATGTGTATCATTGCCTGCAGAACCAACCCTACTGTCAGCCCCACAGCCAGGAAAGCAGGAAAGGCCCTTGTGCTCTTTCGTAACATAACACCTGCTCTGTATAACAGTATAAGATATAAAAGCAAAATAGGTATGCCCCCGAGCAATAATCCGTATTCCTCAATGATCACGGCATAAATGAAATCGGAATAAGGATGAGGAAGAAAATTTCGCTGGGTGCTGTTGCCTGGAAACTTGCCAAACAAACCTCCGCTGGCAATGGCAATCTTCGCCTGCTCAACCTGGTAATTTTCAGTGTCCTTATCAAAAAAGCTTTTAACCCTGTTTTCCCAGGTGCCCACCCTTCCCTCTTTCTCAGTTAAAATGACGATAGTAACATAAGATCCAAGTATAAGAGTCCCGGCAAGAAATAATACGACAAGGTACCTGGTCCGGATCCTTCCTGTAAACATTAAAATCACACATGTCGCAAACAGGATCAGGGAAGTCGAAAGATTTTCGGGCAAGATCAGGAGACATACAACCCCTACAGGTATAATTATTGGCAGAAAAGCACGATAAAAATCCTGAATATTCTCCTGCTCCTGCGAGAGCACCCTGGCAACATACATTATAAGTGCCAGTTTGGCAAAATCAGATGGCTGAAAACTCATTCCGATCAGCGGTATCTCAAGCCACCGGGAAGCCCTGTTAATATCCTCACCGAATATAAGTGTCACTACAAGTAATGGTATCGCAATTATCAGAAATATCTGAGATAGTTTTGAAAAATATTTATAAGGAATCCGGTGAATAATATATATCATGATAAGGCCGGCTATCAGGAAAATAGTATGCTTTGCAATGAAATGAGTGGGACTGGTACCGGGATTTCTGAAAACAAGAATTCCTGATGAACTGTAAACCGACAATAAGGAATAAATCGATAAAATCAGTACAACGATCCATATGACCCGATCTCCTCCCAGATATTTCTGCAAACGTTTTTTCATCTTTTAAAGATTACCTGCGGCTTTTTTAAACTGCCATCCCCGGTCTTCATAATTTTCAAAAAGATCAAAACTTGCGCATGCCGGTGAAAGTAACACTGTGTCGCCATTAATAGCCAGATAATAAGCAGTCCTGACAGCTTCCGGCATATTATCCGCCTCAGCTATGGTTTCAATTACCCCATCAAATACCTTATGTAGTTTTGTATTGTCTTTTCCCAGACAGACCAAAGCCTTAACCTTTTCCTTAACAAGATCCATCAGCTCGGAATAATCATTTCCTTTATCCACACCACCTGCAATCCAGACGATTTTTGTCTGTACACTTTCCAATGCATACCATGTTGAATTGACATTAGTGGCTTTGGAATCATTGATAAAATGAATCCCATGAACCTGCAGTACACTCTCAAGCCGATGCTCCACTCCCTGGAAATCCATCAGGCTTTCCCTTATGATATCTTTTCTGATCTTTAATACACTGCCCGTGATACCTGCCGCCATACTGTTATATTGATTATGCTTCCCTTTAAGTATCAGGTCAGATACCGACATCGCAAAATCGCTGTTATCATATTCAATCCTTAACCTGTCCTCCTCATCAATATAAGCTACTTCCTTATCCTTTTTCTTTCTTGCAAATGGCAGCTGTTTCGCCTTCAAAACTATTTTCTCAAGTTCACGGATCGTGATCTCATCATCCGAACAGAAGACAAAGAATTCTTCTTCACTCAGGTTACGTGTGATCCTGAATTTTGAATCCACATATTCCTGCAAATTATAATCGTACCTGTCAAGATGGTCAGGCGTAATATTCAGCAAAACGGCAATATCTGCTTTGAACTCATATAAGCCATCAAGCTGGAAACTGCTGAGTTCAAGAACATAATAATCATAATCTTCCTCTGCCACCTGCAAGGCGAAACTTTTTCCTATATTTCCGGCCATCCCTGCATTCATTCCCGCTTTCTTCATCATATGATGAATCAGCGAAGTCGTTGTCGTTTTCCCGTTACTGCCGGTAATACAGATCTTCTTCGCAGCAGTATACCTGGCGGCAAATTCAATTTCAGAAATGATCCGTATACATTTTTTTCTGATCAGCTGGACAATAGGTGTCCTTTCTGGTATACCCGGACTTTTTATGATCTCATCAGCATCAAGGATAAGCTTTTCAGTATGCTTATTCTCCTCCCACTGTATTTCATAATCAAAAAGCATTTCCTTGTATTTGGGCTTGATGGGCCCATTATCTGAAACAAAAACATCAAAACCATGCTTCCTGGCAAGGATTGCTGCGCCGGTTCCGCTTTCCCCGGCTCCTAATATTACTATTCTGCTGTTCATTTTGATATGAAATGGTTTAGTTGATTACCTGATTTTTAGTGTTACTACCGTGATAACTGCCAGCATTATAGCTACAATCCAGAACCTTATAACAATTTTTGGTTCAGAATAACCCAGCACCTGATAATGATGATGCAGGGGTGCCATCCTGAATATTCTTCTTCCTTCACCGAATCGCTTCCTGGTAAACTTGAAATAACTTACCTGGAGCACAACCGAAAGACTTTCAACCAGGAAAATTCCACACAGGATAGGGATCAGTAACTCTTTCCTGATTATGATGGCATATACAGCAATTATACCGCCAAGCGCCAGGCTGCCTGTATCCCCCATAAAAACCTGTGCCGGATAAGAATTATACCAAAGAAATCCTACCGTGGCCCCGATAAATGCACTCATGAAAATGACAAGCTCGCCGGAATACGGGATATACATAATATTTAAATAGTCTGCGTAAACAATATTTCCTGATACGTAAGCCAGAATCCCGAGAGTTGTCCCTATTACAGCCGAAACGCCTGTTGCTAAACCATCAAGCCCGTCAGTCATGTTGGCTCCATTGGAAACGGCAGTGACAATAATGATTACTGCAAGTATCAGGACAATCCATGACCACCGGGCCGCTTTCTCTCCAAGGAAACCTATGAGGTAAGCATAATCGAATTCGTTATTTTTCAGGAATGGAATAGTGGTTGTAGTAGATTTGACATCTCTTGTCACATAAGCCGGCATTGGTTCAGCCTGTCCCGGTGACTGGACAATTTCCATTTTGGGTTCTCCATTCTCCATAAGGATTTTTTCACGAACCACAACATCATCACTGAGGTAAAGTGTCAGACCAACAACAATCCCCAGTATAACCTGGCCGTATATCTTTGCTTTGCCTTTCAATCCCCGCTTATCCTTTTTGAACACCTTGATATAGTCATCCAGAAAGCCAATGAATCCAAGCCATACGGTAGTTATAAGCATCAGAATGACATATATATTCTCCAGATCGCCAAATAAAAGTGCAGGAATAAGTATTGAGGCCAGTATTATCAGCCCGCCCATCGTCGGTGTCCCCTGTTTCTGCTGCTGCCCTTCCAGCCCGAGATCTCTTATTGATTCACCTATCTGTTTCTTCCTCAAATAATTAATTATCCTATTACCAAGCAATAGCGATATAATCAGTGATACAATAACCGCACATGCCGATCTGAATGAAATATACTGGAACACTCCTGCCCCTGGCACATTTAAACGGTCAAGATATTCAAATAAGTAAATAAGCATCCTGTCTTATTTTTTCATTAAATCAAGAATTATTTCCATGTCATCAAAGTGGCTCTTTTTGCCTTTGATCTCCTGGTATGTCTCATGCCCCTTGCCTGCAACAAGGATTATATCCCCATTACCGGCAAACATAAACGCTGTTCTAATTGCTTCAAGCCTGTCCGTAATGGAAATAACCTTTTCTGAAATATTTTCACTGATACCACGTCTCATGTCATTGATTATATCTTCCGGTACTTCACTCCTCGGATTATCGGAAGTCAGAATAACCCTGTCGCTGTTCTCAGCGGCAATCTTCCCCATCAATGGCCGCTTTGTCTTATCCCTGTCACCCCCTGCACCCACTACAGTGATTATCTTTCCGGATCCCTTACGGATCTTATTGACTGTCATAAGAATATTCTCCAGTGCGTCGGGGGTATGAGCATAATCAATTACTGCAGTGATCCCACCAGAAGATGTGATGGCTTCTGCCCGACCCCTTACAGGTTTAAAACTGCTCATGACAGTAAGTGCTTTCTCATCCTCAATACCAAGTAAGATGGCAGTACCATATACTGCAAGAAGATTATATGCATTAAAATCACCTATTAGACCGGTCCATAATTCTTTGTTATCAATCTTTAGCAGCATCCCGTCTAAATGATTTTCCAGGATTTTGCATTTGTAATCCGAGATTGACTTTAATGAATAAGTCTGCACTTCTGCTGCTGTATTCTGAACCATTACCATCCCGTTTCGGTCATCCTTGTTGACAAGTGCAAACGCTGAATCTGCCAGTCTGTCAAAAAATAATTTCTTAGCTTTGAGATAATCCTTGAAATCTAAATGATAATCAAGGTGATCATGAGTCAGATTTGTGAAAACACCACCTCTGAATTTTAAGCCTTCAATCCTCTTCTGGTCTATTGCATGTGAACTTACTTCCATGAAACAATAACTGCACCCGGATTTAACCATCCGTGAAAGAAGATTGTTTATTGCAATTGCATCAGGAGTGGTATGTGTCGACTCGACAGGTTCGTCATCCACAAGATTCCGGATCGTAGAGATCAGTCCGGCATGATACCCGCTCTTACGGAATAATTCGTGAAGCAGGGTAGCAATTGTGGTTTTTCCATTTGTCCCGGTAATACCTATCAGGTTCAGTCTTTCTGATGGATAAGAAAAAAATGCAGAGGCTGTTAATCCCAGTACCGCTGCTGAATCATCAACTCTGATATAAGTAACACCTTTCTGCAGCTGTTCAGGAAGATTTTCACATATTATTGCCCTGCAGCCTTTATTAATAACCTCAGGAATATAGGTGTGCCCGTCTGTCTTTGTTCCCCTGACAGCCGTAAAAAGACTGCCTGGGCCTGCCTTCCTCGAATCAAAACAGATCTCTTTGACATCAATGTCAACATTCCCCGATATCTCAAGTACATTAATCCTTTCCAGTATGTCTTTTAACTTTTTCAATTACATTCCTTTAAAAGATCTGTTTATATTTTGCCTCCCCTTGTAACCTTGTAACCTGGAGACCTTCGCACTTTTTCACTGCTGACTCATAGTTAGTACGATCCTGTCTCCTCTTCGTACCCTCGCTCCTGCCTGAATCGACTGATTAGCT
>CAZEKO010000001.1:13679-26366 GCA_964512775.1 uncultured Bacteroides sp.
TACGATCCTGTCTCCTCTTCGTACCCTCGCTCCTGCCTGAATCGACTGATTAGCTACCTTTCCCTTGCCTCTTACGACTACCACAAGACCGCTGTTTTCAAGCAGGTACACTGCATCCTTCAATCCCATCTCCCTGACATTCGGAACAAGACCACGGCTAAAACTCAGGTCATTGACTCCGATATGATCTTCTTTCCTGGTTGTTGCAACCCAGTTGCTTTCTACCGATCCTGGGGTTGATGGTATATCGAGGTAATCAAGGACAATATTCAATTCCTCTTTATTACCATTTTTAGAATATGGTATCTCTGCCAAATCATTCTTCCTGTCATTAACAGCTTCATGCATATCAAGCCGTGTCGCATAAACTTTGTTCGCAATTTCCCTGAATACAGGTCCTGCAACCAGATTGCCATAGTAAACAGCACTTGACGGTGAATTAATGACTACAATACATGAGTATTCAGGTTTTTCAGCAGGGAAGTATCCAACGAAAGAGGCCTGATAACTTATCCTGGCGTTGACCTTATAACCGTATTTTTCATTGGCAATCTGGGCTGTTCCTGTTTTTCCGGCAATGCGGAAATTCTCATTTTTAAGATTCATCGCTGTGCCCCTCTCAACAACCCCTTCCAGCATCAGCTGGGCTTTCTTTAAAGTCCCCCTTGAACAAATAGAAGGATCTATCACTTCAGTGGAAAATGATTTGACAACCCGGCCATAATTGGTGATTTTTTTGACGAACATCGGTTTGACCATCTTTCCATCATTCGCGATAGCATTATAAAATGTCAGTACATGAAGAGGTGTAAGCCGTACTTCATAACCATGAGATATCATGGGAAGTGATATTCCAGACCATAATTTATCATCCGGATGCTGGATTTGAGGGATTCCTTCTCCTTTGATATCAATGTTAAGCGGTTCGTTCAGATGCATTCTGTAAAGCCTGTCGATGAACCTTTCTTCACGATCTTTGTAATGCTTATATATTACTTGTGATATCCCGACATTGGAGGAAACTTCAAACGCATTTTGGACAGTGATCTTCCCGTATCCTTCTTCACGGGTATCTTTAATGATTTTATCATAAAATTTAACTGCCCCTTTGCCAGTATCAACGGTGTCGTCCGGTTCAACAAAACCATCTTCCATTGCTGCAATTAGCGACATCAGTTTAAAAGTTGAGCCTGGTTCAGTACTCTCGGCTATAGCATAATTATAAGTCTCTTCATAATTCCCATTTTGATTCCTCTGGAGATTAACAATTGCTTTTACCTCACCTGTTTCCACTTCCATCAGTACTGCACAACCATGATGAGCATTATGCAATCTTAACTGCTTCAACAAAGCATTTTCAGCTACGTCCTGAATATCAATATCGATAGTCGTTACTATATTAAAGCCATTCTTTGGCTCAACTTCATTCCTGTCGCTGACTGGTATCCAGACATTTCCTGCTGTCTTCTGCATCAGCCTTACACCGGTAATGCCTTTTAGATACTGATCATAAGCTCCCTCAATTCCCACTATATTACCCGATTCACCTTCATTCAGATATCCAATAGTTCTCGCAGCCAGCATCTGGTGAGGTCTGATCCGGCGGTTTTTCTGGATAGCAATAAATCCTCCCTTATATCTGCCAAGTCTGAAAATCGGGAACTGTTTCATTTCCTGCAACTGTTCATGACTAACTCTCCGGGCGATGAGATAGTACCGTTCACCATTCCGCCTGGCTGTAATAAGTTTCCTTTTATATTCCGATTTTGGTTGATCTCTGAACATCCTTGAAAGACAGTACGACAGGGAATCGATGCCGGTATTGAAAACCCTGTCCTGAATAGCACTGCTCTTCAGATCCATCCTGATCTCATAATAGGGGACTGATGTCGACAACAACCTTTTTCCATCATTTGAATAAATATCCCCCCTGTTAGGCTCAATAGAAACATACTTCATTGTTTGATCTTCAGCCTTTTTTCTAATTTCCTCCCCGACAAAGAATTGCAGGTACAATATCCTCCCAATAATTACCAGGGCAACCAACAAGGCCCCCAGGTATATACCAATCAACCTTCTGACAACAATCTGCTTTGCCGACATTTCTTCTATCTTAATTTTCTGCTTTTTTTCTTATCGATCTTTATCGGTGGTTTTTCTGAATATTTTAAACCGATTTTCTTTTGTTCCACAAGTCGCGCAACCTGTGACTGGTTACTCAGGTATTCCAGTTCAGATGCAGTTGAGATTGATTTTGCCCGAAGTTCTTTCAACTCTGTCTGAAGCTTCAATGATTGCCGGATTACCCGTTCAGCATGATACCGGTTCCCGATATAGATTACCAGTAAAAATGTCAGGAATAATAAAAATGGCAATTGGTTTACAACATTGTCGCGTGTAAGAAGACTGCCATCAAGAACATCCTTGAATCTTGCTTTCCGGTAATCCTTCTTTTCCTGCTTCTCGTCAACGAATTCAATATTTTTTCTGCTTTCACGAACCATAATTATAGTTTTTCTCCTATCCTGAGTTTTGCACTTCTTGACCTTGGATTCTTTTTTAGTTCTTTTTCCCCTGGCGTTATCACATTACGGTTTACCTGATGATACAATAACCGGGGATTACCATAAAAATCCTTTTCAAGTTCCCCTTCCAGATTACCAGATCTGAACAGATTTTTAACAAGCCTGTCTTCAAGGGAATGATATGTAATTACACAAAACCGGGCGCCTGTTTTAAGCAGCCCGGTTATTTGCTCCAGCATTTCAGAAAGAGCATTGATCTCATCGTTCACCTCTATCCGTAATGCCTGAAATATTTTTGCCAGGAATTTTTGCTGGTTACGGAACGGAAGGGAATCTTTAACTGCCTGTAACAGATCATTCACGTTGCTGACAGGGCTGTCTTTTCTGTATTTTATAATTGATGAACTTAATCTGGCAGCATTTCCTAACTCGCCATATTTGCGAAATATTTCTTCCAGATCTTCTGAACTATATGTATTAAGGATTTCCCGGGCTGTGAGACTTGCATCAGAATTCATTCGCATATCGAGAATGCTGTTAAACCGGAATGAAAATCCCCTTTCCGGCTGATCGAGATGCCATGAAGACAAGCCCAGATCAGCAAGTGCTCCATCTATCGATAGGATTCCATGAAAATGGAGCCAGTTTGTGACGAATCTGAAATTGCCTCTTATAAAAAGAAATTTATCGTCTTTCATAGCATTTAACTCAGCCTCAGCATCCTGGTCAAATGCGATAAGACGGCCTGTTTTCAAACTTTTTAATATTTCCCGTGAATGCCCGCCCCCTCCATACGTCAGATCCACATATATACCATCAGGCCTGATATTCAGCCCCTCTACACATTCTTCAAGTAATACCGGCTGATGATAACTCATTAGTTTCCAGGATCATTAAATGTCCCTCCCAGGATTTTTTCTGCCATAGAAGCAAAATCGGAAGGAGCCCGGCTGACATTTTCATATTTGTCACTGGCCCAGATCTCAATTTTACCAGACTGTCCTGCAAGGATTGCATCCTTTCCTATATTACAATACTCAATCAAACGCTTTGGAATTAACATCCTGTTGCTCGCATCCAGGGTTATCTCAGCCGAACCATGATAAAACATCCTCAGGAATCTTGCATGCTCCTGATTGAAAGGATTGGTGCGTCCCCGGATGATTTTTTCCAGTCGCTCCCATTCGTTTATAGGATACAACACAAGGCATTTTTCGAATACATCGGGCTTGACGACAAATCTCTCCTGTGCTTCCTTCGGTAATTGTTTTTTAAATGCTGCCGGAAGCATAATCCTTCCCTTTTCATCCACCTTGCAACTATATTCACCTATAAAGGTTATCATACCTGGGTTTTGGGTAATTGTGTAAAAATAGTATAAATTTACCACTTTTCACCACTTTCCCCCATTTTTTACCATTTTGTTCATAACTTTCCTTATTTTATTTGCATTTCCCGGAACATTGATTCAGCATGACATGCCTGCACGGAACACTGTAAACCCGATCACTCTTTCCTTTTTCATTGATTTTTTGTTAATTTGTTACCCGGTTTGATACTTAACTATGGAAGAAAATATCTCGCAGCAGGAAGAATTAAAGGTTGACATCCGAAAAATTTTCAGTAATAAAAATCCACGGATGGCAAAACTTCTTCCTGGTTTTGTTTACAGGTATCTTGAACGAATTTTACACCAGGAGTTTATTAATGGTTTGCTGTCACGCAACAAAGGGAAGCATGGACTTGATTTTGTCCATGCCATTTTCGATGAATTCAATACTTCTATCGTTGTAAAAGGAGATGAAAACATTCCCCGTGTAGGCAAGTATATTTTTGTATCAAATCATCCTCTTGGGGGATTAGACGGCGTAATTCTGATTGACACCGTATCCCGTTATCTTGGTGAAGCAAAATTCCTTGTAAATGATATTCTCATGAATTTACGTCCCATGAACGATATTTTCATTCCCATAAACAAACATGGATCTCAATCGAAAGAAAGCGCATTATTGCTTGATGAGGTATACCGTTCCAATATACAGATCCTTACCTGCCCTTCTGGAATGGTTTCAAGAAAAATTAAAGGAGTAATCCGGGATCTCCCCTGGAAGAAAAATTTCATCGCAAAAGCAATACAATATCAACGGGATATCGTACCCGTGCATTGTAGCGGGAAAAACAGCAACTTTTTCTATAATCTGGCAAATATTCGCTCATTCCTGCACATAAAATGGAACCTTGAAATGTTCTTTCTTATGGATGAATCCATGAAGCACATGAATTCTGAGTTTACGGTTACATTTGGCCCACCGATTAAATGGACTTCGCTTGATACAAGTAAAACTCACCAGCAATGGGCAGATTTTATCCGCGAAAAGGTTTATTCCTTGCCTGAAATGTTAAATACAAGAATTAATTAATCCTATGAAGCCAATAATTCATGCTGTCCCCAGAGAAGAACTGGAAAAAGAACTGACAGAAGAAAAATTCATCAGGGTAACCAATAAGTCGGAAAATGAACTTTATATAATCACAGCTCAGGATTCTCCTAATGTAATGCGTGAAATCGGGAGATTGCGGGAATTGACATTCAGAGCTGCAGGAGGAGGGACAGGTAATGAAATCGATATTGATGCTCACGATACTGCAGAAAATCCATATTATCAGCTGATTGTCTGGGATCCGGATAAAGAAGAGATTCTGGGCGGATATCGTTTCCTGATATGCAAAAAGAAAGACGGAATAACCTGCTTACCCACTGACTTAGCATCTAGACATCTTTACGATTTTTCAGATAAATTCATTACCGATTATCTGCCTCATACAATAGAGCTGGGAAGGGCATTTGTCCAGCCCGCTTATCAGTCTACCAGTCTCCATAGCAAGGGATTGTTTGCCCTTGATAACCTTTGGGACGGACTCGGCGCCCTTGTCATTGATAATCCAGAAATGGAATATTTCTTTGGCAAAGTTACCATGTATCCTAATTATAACCAGAGAGCCAGAAACCTTATATTATACTTTCTTGAAAAACATTTTTCTGACGACGAGAACCTTGTAGTCCCAAAAGAACCTCTGGATATAAAGATGGACAGGGAAGAAATGAAAAGAATTTTCGACGGTAAAAATTACATGGAAGACTACCGGATTCTCTCTCAAACAGTCAGGGCATTTGGAGAAAATATTCCACCTCTTATCAACGCTTATATGAATCTTTCCCCCTCATTGAAAACTTTCGGAACAGTTTTGAATCAAAGCTTTGGTAATGTTGAAGAAACAGCCATGATGATCACAATCAATGATTTATATAAACAAAAAGTGGAAAGGCATATTGCCAGCTATTTCCCTGAAAGCAGGTACCAGATCTTCAAACTTATCAACCGGATCCGCCGACTCCGCCGGAAGTAAAACATTCAACTAGCGTCGTATTATTGAATTATTAATTCTATTGCTTGCCCCGATGCAGATCGGGATTCCTGTTGTTTCTGTTGTTTCGTGTTTAGTGTTTAGTTTTTTCTAAGTTTATTTCGATTCTAGTCTTTCGTTATTTCGTTTTTTATCTTTACCCTCCTGGTACGCCCTTCGATTTTTCCCTTCGACAAAATTTATAAATGATTGTGATACCACTTTATTCCCCCCTGGTGTTGGATAGTCCCCGGTGAAATACCAGTCACCAAGGTGATTGGGGCAGGCTTTATGCAGATTTTCAATTGTCTGGTAGACTACCTTAACCTGCGCTTTTATTTCCTTTGATTTCAACAGTTTAGCGATTTTTTCTGACACCTGCTCGTATGCGAAGGGTTCATAGATAAGTTTTACCCAATTAATCATATCCTCCTTTGGACCCGATAATTGTTCCTTTGATTTCCGGTAAACTTCATTGATAACTTCTTCTCTTCCGGTTTCTTTCAGCAGCTCAATTGCTGCTTTAAATGCTACAAAATCCGACAATTTAGCCATATCTATACCATAACAATCCGGATAGCGGATCTGTGGTGAAGATGAAGCTATAACAATCTTTAAGGGTTCCAGTCTGTCAAGAATCCTGATAATACTTTGTCTTAATGTAGTACCCCTGACAATCGAATCGTCGATAATTACCAGTTTATCGGATCCTTTTTTAACAGTATCATAAGTTATGTCATACACATGGCCAACCAGGTCATCTCTTCCTTCATCCTGAGAGATGAATGTTCTGAGCTTAATATCCTTGACTGCAATCTTTTCAACCCGCGGCCGCATGGAAATAATTTCAGCCAGTTCTTCAGGTTTTAGATCATTCTTTCTATTTAAAAGGATCTCCGTTTTTTTCTTGTTCATGACATCTTCGATCCCCTTTAACATTCCATGAAAAGCCGTTTCAGCAGTATTCGGTATGAAGGAGAACACAGTGTGTGAAAGGTCATTGTCTACAGCATTCAGGATATCGTTAGTCAGAAATTCACCCAATTTTTTCCTTTCCAGGTATATATCCCTGTCGGTACCTCTAGAAAAATAAATTCTTTCAAATGAACAGGCTCTTTTCTCTTTTGGCTCAAGAACCATATCCATTGAAACTCTGCCATCTTTTTTAATAACAAGCGCATGCCCGGGTTCGACTTCTTTCACATTATCATATCCAGTATTCATTACTGTCTGTATTACTGGTCGTTCTGAGGCTGCCACTAAAATCTCATCATCCTGATAATAAAAAGCCGGTCGG
Organism: uncultured Bacteroides sp.; assembly: GCA_964512775.1. GTDB lineage: Bacteria > Bacteroidota > Bacteroidia > Bacteroidales > SM23-62 > LJUQ01. The sequence continues at coordinate 20,907 of CAZEKO010000001.1, forward strand.
ATACCATTGGGATCCCTGTAAACGAAAGCATCTCCATGGCCGAACATACCTGTAATCACATATCCCCCATCCCATCTTTTACTGGCTTCACGAAGAATTCCGGCAACGTCAATTTGCTGGGCGATCTTTCCTGAAATATCCCTGTTACTGAATCCCTGTTCTTTAAAACTATTAAAAAGACGTTGATTTTCCTGGTCAAGAAAATGTCCGATTTTTTCAAGAATAGTAACTGTATCTGAATAATCTTTTGGATGCTGGCCAAGTTCGATCAGGAGATTAAACAATTCATCTACATTGGTAAGATTAAAATTCCCGGCAATGACAAGGTTCCTTGTTTCCCAGTTATTTAATCGCCATACCGGATGCACATTATCCAGTTTGTTTTTGCCAAATGTCGCGTATCTGAGATGCCCAATATATACCTCTCCGGCAAAAGGAACATTTTCCTTTGCCCATCTGGCATCTTTAAACAAGTCAGGTGATTTTTTTTCGATTTTCTGGAATTCTGAAGAAATCTTACTGAATACATCGCTTAGACCTGATTCGCCTACCGATCTGTACCTGTGCAAATATTTTTTCCCCGCTGGCATGTCCAGATTGATGCATGCTACACCTGCACCATCCTGTCCCCTGTTGTGCTGCTTTTCCATAAGCAAGTAAAGCTTATCCACGCCGTACTTCCATGTTCCGTATTTACGCTGATAATACTCCAGCGGTTTCAGCAATCTAATCAGGGCAATTCCACATTCATGATTGATCCGGTCACTCATTTATAATAATCTTTGAACTGAATTTTAAATCAGGAAAATCAATGATGTCATGTACAATAAATGCCGAAGGAAAGTCTTTTTGAACTATTTTAAGCAACCTAAGTGCATCACTTTTAACCCTGTATCCGCCTATATAAACTTTGAAATTGGGATTATCATAAATAACTTTATCTTTTATACCCTCATATTTTGAAAGGAATTTTGCCTTTGACTGGTATGCCTTTTCTCGTGCATCATGACCTGAACCAGAATATATCCTTATCCAATAGGCGGGTATACCATTTTTTTGCTGGTTAATTTTAATGTATTCCTCAAGCACTTCCTTCAGCCTGTCATCCTGAAAAACAGAAATTTCTCCAGATCCTGGCCGGTTTTCGTATAATCTGTTAAAAATATCATCCCTGGTGCCGGTAGACTGAGAATAAGTTATAAAATCCGTTAAAAAAAATATCAATGTTATAAGGTAAAGTATTTTCATTCTCACTGGTACTTAAAATTTCGTTTTTGCATTATTTAAATACTCCTGCGGATTTGATAATAATTAATGAATAATCAAACTGCAAAGTTAGTCAAAATTTAAATCTTTCGTTTCGCTGATATAACGTACACCACACTTTCTGTTCAATCACTTGGGTAAAATAACACAACGCATAGTTAAATAGTTATTTTTGTAACTTGTAACTTGTAACTTGCAACTTATTTAATCTGGTGGTGAAAAACAAAGCCTCTTACGGGAACAGGAAAGTTGAAAGGCCCTCAGGCCTTCTGGCTATTATCATTTCATTCCTGGTCATAGCTTCTATTCTTACACAACTTGACATAAAACCGGATTATTCAAATATTCTGGAAGACCTTTCATTTCTCAATGAAAATATTACCAGGCTGAAGATAAACGCCTTCATCTGGCTTAGTAATGCTATTTTAATCATTTTTCTTGGTCCTTCAGTCCTTATAACCTTTCTTCATCATGGAAGATCTACATCCTACCTGGCAGCATTTCTTATTTCTTCGACCGGGATTCTATATCTTTTCTTTACAGGTACCTGTTTTAATATTATCAGACTGGTAAGTGAGTATGCAGCGTCACCTGAAAACGGAAATAATTACCTGCCCTCCCTTGCTTTTAGCATGTTAATTAACAAAACTAATCTTCAGCTGATTGCATATACTCTCACCGGTATAAGCTCAGTTATTCTTGGATCTCTTATTGCAAGAACAGGTTACCTGCCAAGATTTATCGGCTGGATGTCAATTACAGGAGGTTTGGTTTATATGGTTTTTGGATGGCTTGATACCGAAAGCCTTATATTTTCTGCAGGGCGTGTGATCTTTGTACTCTCACTGTTGCTTTTTGGAAGCTTCCTCCTCCTCAGGGGGACGAGAGATAAAAAATCGGAGATTAATAATCCTCCATCGATTTGATCAGTTGGTCGGTTATTTCCAGATTATGATATACATACTGGACATCATCCTCGTCTTCAAACTCTTCAATGGCTTTCATAACTTTCAGAGCATCCTCATTATTCAGCTTTTTTGTACTGGTCGGTATTCTCTGTAATTCGGCAGACTCGGGTACTATCCCTATCTTTTCCAGCCTTTTCTGTACTTTACCAAAATCTTCGAGTGATGTGGTGATTATATAGTAATCACCCTCAATATAAATATCTTCCGCACCAGCATCAATGATTTCAAGTTCAAATTCTTCATGGTTTTGTATGTCTTTAGGTACAGTAAACATACCCTTTCTTTCAAACATGAATCCTACCGAACCTGAACTGCCAAGATATCCTCCTCTCCTGTTAAAAATAGCCCTGATATTACTAACAGTCCTGTTATGATTATCTGTCAGGCATTCAATAAACAACGCAATCCCTCCCGGGCCGAATCCTTCATAAGTTAATTCCTGAAGCGTTGATTCATCCTTTTCAGCACTGTTAATCGCCCGCTCTATATTATCCTTAGGCATATTAACACCCCTTGCATTAGCTATAGCCAGCCTCAACCTTGGATTATTATTGGGATCACCGCCGCTTTCCTTTACAGCAATCTGTATTTCTTTAGCTATTCGTGAAAATATCTTGGACCTTTTAGCATCAGCTGCGCCCTTTTTCCTTTTAATAGTCGACCATTTACTATGACCAGACATATATTATTAGTTATTACGTTTCTGAAATTTCGATTATAAGGATTTTTGCAAAATCCAAACAAAAATATAAAAAAAATAAATCCTTAAACAATAGGGTTTTTCTTTACTAAAACATCATATAGGTATATTCCTGATATTTTACGGTTTAATAAATAATGAATACCTTGAAGCTTTAAATGATTTTTTCATCTTAACTTTGGTCTTCAATTATTACAGAATGTCATATAAAAAAATCAAATTAATTCTTGCCTCAATCATTGTTATCTCTGGACTTGCCTTTATATCTTTCACAACTATTAAGAGCACAGGCAATGATCCTTCAGATGATCTGGCAAACCGGTTGGCTGAGTGGTATGGTAAATATCCTCAGGAAAAAGTCTATTTACATCTGGATAAACAAACTTACAATGTAGGTGAAAATATCTGGTTCAAGGCATATTTTCTGGATGCTACCACACATGAGCCAAGTTCACATAGCAATATCCTTATTGTTGAATTGATAAATTCATTTGGTAAAACTTCAATGACACGCCTACTCAAGCTAAATGAGGGATATGCTATGGGAGACTTTAAAATTTATGATACTGTCCCTTCCGGATTATATGAAATAAGGGCATATACAAGCTGGATGAGGAATTTTGGAGATGATTATTTTTTCAAACGCCAGATTGAAATATTAAATTCTGAGTTTTCCAGCCAGCTTTACAGGCAGGATAAACTTGCCAATAAAAGACTTAAAAAGAAAAGCATCAGAAAATCTGAAAAACTTGATATTCAGTTCTTCCCGGAGGGCGGAGATCTGGTAAATGGACTCGAAAGCCGGGTAGCTTTCAAAGCAGTGAATGAGCTCGGACAGGGTATTGATATCAGTGGAGAAATTCATAATAAAAAAGGAGACCTTATTACGGAATTCAAAAGTCTTTATCAGGGAATGGGAGCTTTCTCCCTGAAACCTGTTGACGGAGAAAAATATTTTGCGGTTATTACTACAGATGAAGAAAAGCATGATGAGGTCCCTGTTCCTGAACAATTAAAGTCAGGTTTCATACTTGCTGTCGATAACCTGAACAGCAATGAAATCACAGTGAATATCCGGAGCACACAGAATGATCCCCGGATTTCCCTGATTGGTCAGACCAGGGGAAAGGTATATTACAATAAATCCCTGATTCTCAAATCCGGAAGTGCAGAGGTTAAGGTACCGCGTAATATTTTCCCAACGGGTATCCTGCAACTGACACTTTTTGATCAGGCTTCCATTCCTCAATGTGAACGACTTGTTTTCATCAATAACAATGATTTCCTTAATATCGGTCTCGAAACTGACAGGAATAATTACGGATCACGTGAAAAAATTTCATTGAAAATTGATGTTAAAAGCCCTGATAATCTTCCAGTTGTTGGTAATTTCTCACTCTCCGTTACCGGAAATGAATTCAACGATGACAGAGGTGATTTTTACTGCGGTATTGTCAGCTATTTGGTAATGTCTTCTGATCTGAAAGGTTTAATCCAGAATCCGGAATATTATTTTCAGAAAAATACTTCTGAAACCAGAGAAGCACTTGATTATCTTATGATGACCCAGGGATGGAGACGCTTCGCCTGGGAAAATGTAGTTGGGGATATTCCTATGAAAATCAACTACGAGGTGGAAAAAGGATTATCAGTCGCAGGGAAAATCACAAGAGAATTTCTTGGGATCCCATTGAAGTATTTGCCTGTCAACCTCACGGTCTTGAGTGGCTTTAACGATTTATATAGTACACGTACCAATGATAAAGGAAGGTTTTTTTTCAACCTGCCCGATTATGAGGATACAATTAATATTGAACTTACTTCTACAAGATTAAGCGGAAGGAAAAACCTGGTGATATATATGGATGAAACTGAACTCCCTGAAAAGGAAGTCATGTTCTCAAGCTATTCCAAGGAAATGGTTATAACCGGAACTAATGTATTTCGTCCGGTTCCTGAAGAAGAAAAAGACCCTAACCAGTCAACTATTCAAGGTATCCATGGCACACCCGATAATGTAATTTATGTCGATGAAAAACTGTCGAGTTATAATAATGTTTTTGATATTATTAAGGGTAGGGTACCTGGAGTTACTGTCAGCGGCAATTCAATCCAGATAAGGGGACCTAATTCCTTTTTTCTAAGCACAGAACCTTTGTATCTGATTGATGATATACCGGTCGACGCTAACGCAGTTGCCTCTCTCAATCCGCAGGATGTTGAAAGAATTGAAATCCTGAAGGGCCCCAGTGCTGCAATATACGGGTCAAGAGGAGCCAACGGTGTAGTTGCTATATATACAAAAAGAGGAAAATTTATAAAGAAAGGTGTCCTTGAGTCACAGATTCTTGGTTATTACAGGCCCAGGGAATTTTACTCTCCAAAATATGGTACCCGGTTTGATCAACTGAATCCTGATGACCGGATTACTTTATTCTGGGCACCTTCCATTATTACAGATTCAAATGGCCAGGCCGAAGCTGTTTTCTACAGTTCCGATAAAAGAGGAATTTTTGATGTCACGCT
>CAZEKO010000001.1:26466-36275 GCA_964512775.1 uncultured Bacteroides sp.
TAGTGGACTCTTCGAAGACCCAGTTCCTTCCACTGCTCTTCCGAAATTGATGACGGAGAATCAATCATTACATCTCTTCCGGCATTATTTTTAGGAAATGCTATCACATCCCTGATTGATTCAAGACCGGCAAATAGTGCAACCCACCTGTCAAAACCAAAAGCTATACCTCCATGTGGCGGAGCACCGTACGTGAACGCATTCATCAGAAATCCGAATTTTTCACGGGCATCATCTTCTGTAAGACCCAGATTACGGAACATAACCTGTTGTAATTGTTCATCATGAATTCTTATTGATCCTCCGCCAATTTCGATGCCATTTATAACCAGATCATAGGCATTCGCCTTTACATTTGCAGGATCCGTTGAAAATTTCTCAATGTCATCCGGTTTGGGTGAAGTGAATGGATGATGCATTGCATAATATCTTTTTGTTTCCGGATCCCATTCAAGCAAAGGAAAATCGACAACCCAGAGAGGCTTGTAAATATCATTACCCCTTAGGCCAAGACGAGATCCCATCTCCAGCCTTAGCTCACTAAGTGCCTTTAATGTTGATTTCTTATTACCAGCCATCAGAAGAAGTAGATCACCCGGTTTTGCACTTAACTTTTCTGCCAATAATTTGAGATCACCCGGCTGGTAAAATTTATCCACAGAAGACTTGAATGATCCGTCATTATTGACCTTTACATGAATCAGACCTTTACCACCAATCTGAGGTTTCATAACGAATTCTGTCAGGGCGTCAAGCTCTTTCCTTGAATATTCCGAACATCCTGAAGCACAGATTGCCCCTGTATATTCTGCATCATCAAATACCCTGAATCCCTTTCCTTTGACCATCGTGGTCAAATCCCCGATCAGCATTTCAAACCTCATATCAGGTTTATCCGTACCATATTTTTCCATTGCCTCATCATAGGTCAATTTTGGAAAAGCATCTTTTATTTCAACATCCAGAACTGATCTGAAAAGATACTTTGCAAGCCCTTCAAAGGTATCCAGCACATCATCCCTTTCCACAAAGGACATCTCACAATCAATTTGCGTGAACTCCGGCTGCCTGTCAGCCCTGAGATCCTCATCCCTGAAACATTTTACAATCTGGAAATACCTGTCAAACCCGGCTACCATAAGTAGTTGTTTAAAGGTCTGGGGAGACTGGGGCAGAGCATAAAATTGTCCCTGGTTCATTCTTGAAGGTACAACAAAATCCCTTGCACCTTCAGGAGTAGTTTTGATAAGAACAGGTGTCTCTATTTCGATAAATCCTTTCGAATCCATGTATTTTCGCACTTCCTGTGCCATCCTGTGCCGGAGCTCAAGGTTTTTTCTCATACATGTCCTCCTTAGATCAAGATACCTGTATTTCATCCTCAAATCTTCCCCTCCGTCAGTTTCATCTTCTATTGTAAAAGGAGGAAGAACCGACGGATTTATTACTTCAAACTCATTTACAAGTATTTCTATCTCCCCTGTTGGCATCTTTTTATTTTTATTGCTTCGCTCGGCCACAATCCCATTAATCCTGATGACAAATTCACGTCCCAGTTTTCTTGCTTTATCGCACAACTCGCTGTTCATTTCCATATTGAACACCAGCTGTGTTATGCCATACCTGTCGCGAAGATCAATGAAAGTCATACCTCCAAGATCGCGTGATCCTTGAATCCAACCGGATAATGTTACTTTTTCTCTTTTATGATTTATCCTTAGCTCACCGCATGTGTGCGTTCTGTACATATTATGAGTGTTTATTTATAACTTGCGAAATTAAGAATTTACCTGATATGCAATATGACTTATATTCTGATGAATATTTTATGACGGAAGCTCTTAAAGAAGCTCATAAAGCTTTCGCCCGGCAGGAGATTCCGGTAGGTGCCATAATAGTTTCTGACAACCAGATCGTAGCTCGTTCTTATAATATGTCAGAAACCTTGAATGATGCAACCGCCCATGCTGAACTTATTGCAATTACCTCAGCTTCAAATACTCTTGGTTCTAAATTCCTGCCCCAGTCAACTTTATATGTTACCGTCGAACCCTGCGTAATGTGTGCCGGAGCCTGCTATTGGGCCAGGCTTCAACGGATTGTTTATGGAGCTTCAGATCCTAAAGCTGGTTTTACAAAAATTGGCCGCAGGATAGTTCACCCCTCAACAAAAATTGACTCCGGTATACTTGAAAAAGAATGTGCGGATTTAATAAAGGATTTTTTTAGCCTGAAAAGATGATCCTTTTTATTTAATCCGGAATCCTGCACTTTTAAGATCTTCCCAGAAACCAGGGTATGATTTACTTACCACACCAGGATTATCAATGCCAATGCTGCATCCAAGCATGGCCGCCGGCGCAAAAGCCATAGCCATACGGTGATCCTGATATGTCCTTATTTTAATCGTACCCTTTGGAATGCTGGATGCACCATCAAATTCAATCCAGCTTCCATCACTGGCAGACCGCAGGCTGATACCGAATTTCGCAAGTTCCTTTTTCAGTGCATTGATTCTGTCCGTTTCCTTTACCCTGAGAGTCACAGTTCCATCAAACCGGAATGGAATACCCTTGAGTGCACAAAGTACTCCAAACGTCTGAACAAGATCGGGCTGATCAATAAAATTATAGTCGAAACGCGATATGCCTGAAGATTCATTCCTCAGCTTAACTGCATCGTTAATATATTTTGTCCTTACACCAAAACTTTTAAATATTGCTGCCAGGACTGAATCTCCCTGTAAACTTGATTGAGACAAACCCCTTAAAATTAAGTTGGCATTTTCTGCCATAGCAGCCATCTCATACCAGTAAGATGCGGAACTCCAGTCAGCTTCAACCGTCATATCTACTGGTTTATAAATCTGCTGAGGAATAATAATTCCTGAACCTTTCCATTCATGCCTGATACCAAATAAATGCATCAGGTTGAGAGTCAGCTTTATATAGGCTGGAGATACTGCATCACCTTCCAGGTTCAGCTCAAGGCCATGTTTCAGGACTGGTGCAATCATCAGCAGGGTACTGATGAATTGACTGCTTATACTGCTGTTAACGGTAACTTTCCCCCCCTCCAGTTTCTTACCCCTGATTCTAAGAGGAGGAAAACCTTCTTTCTCCAAATATTGAATATCAGCTCCCAGCATTGTTAACGCTTTAACCAGTTCCCCAATAGGTCGGTGTTTCATACGGTCTGAACCAGTTAAGATTTTCTCACCAGGTCTGATCGAATAATATCCTGTAAGAAACCTCATTGATGTGCCTGCATGGCCAATGTCAATTATATCCTGATCACTTGCTAAAGCATCCTTCAGAACCCTGGTATCATTACTATCTGAAAGATTATCAATACGGAATGGTCGGGGTGATAACGCCTGTATGATCAATAAGCGGTTGCTGATGCTTTTTGAAGCCGGAAGAGTTATATCTGCAGTAATATCCCTGTCAGGTTTATCGAGAATGAACACTGTTGCTTTTTTATTATGTTGATAAATCAAATTTACGGTTTTGAATGAACCATACAATAAATCCTAACTTTAATTTTATTATATATCTTCGTAATCATTAATTAACATCCGGTAATTTCATATGGTATCATTTGACAGTACAGAAATAGCTTTCAGGATTAAATCAAACAGAGATTTGGACAAAGCATACTGGCTTTTCAGTGTAATTTCAAACAGGACTATTGTGAAAATAGGGGGATTTTTATCAAAGCTGGCACTTAAAATTCATTTTCCGATAAACTGGATAGTAAAACCAACTATTTATAATCATTTCTGTGGTGGTGAAACCATTGAGGAATGCCTGCCTACAATAGTGAAACTAAGTAAATATAACGTTAAATCAATCCTCGATTATTCCGTTGAAGGCAAAGAAGATCCGCACGAAATCCAGGCTGCACTCGAAGAAACTCTCCGGACTATTGATAATGCTGCCAGACAGGACTTCATTCCATTCACTGTCTTTAAACCAACTGCTTTCGCCATCAGCAAGGTCCTGGAGAAAAAAACTGCTGGCAATAGTCTGACTCCTGAAGAGGAAAAAGAATATGAAAACTTCAGGAACAGGGTCGATACGTTATGTAAAAAAGCATACGAACTTAATGTTCCAATTATGGTTGATGCGGAGCATTTCTGTTACCAGGGCAGTATTGATGAAGTTGCTATGGAGATGATGGAGAAATACAACCGTAAAAAAGCTATTGTATATAATACATATCAGATGTATCGACACGACCGGATGGATGTTTTCCACAGGGACTTAGAATCTGCCCGGAAAAAAGATTTTTTTCTTGGGATAAAATTTGTACGCGGTGCATATATGGAGAGAGAGCGGGAACGTGCGTCACGACTCGGTTATCCCTCCCCGATTCATCCAGATAAAGAAAGTACTGACAGGGCTTATGATGCAGCACTTAAATATGCTGTTGAAAATATAGATCATGTTTCAATATTCAATGGCACCCACAATGAAAAAAGTAACCTTCTTCTTACAGAATTAATGGAAAAACACGGGATCAGCAGGAATGATTTCAGGTGTTATTTTTCGCAATTGTACGGCATGAGCGACCATATCAGTTTTAATCTTGCCAATGAAGGGTATAATGTTGCAAAATATTTACCATACGGGCCTGTTAGAAGTGTGCTCCCATACCTGATCAGAAGGACTGAGGAAAATACTTCAATTGCAGGACAAACAAGCCGGGAGATGAGATTGATAACATTGGAAAGGAAAAGACGTAAAAGTCAAAAAAGTCAATAAGATGCAAATTGATAATCAAAAAACCACGATCAGGGTTTCCCTTTGGAAAATGTTTTTAGCCATTTTTTTTGCTGTTTTGATTATATTTTTCCTGGCTACCAGCTGGTTCAACAAACCTTTTCTGGGATTGGAGAGATATGAATTAATCCTTATATCAGCAGGCCTTTATCTTTTCATAATTATAATCATTTATCTGCTTGACCTGAACTATATTTATTTCAATGACGATGGTGATCAGATCGTTATCCGATATTATCCGATGAGGCCTCTCGGAAGAAAAAATAGAGCAGTTCAGATCCCCAAGATCAGCCTGGCAGGATACGAAATAAAAAGTTCATTATTTGGACTAAGAAAATCCCTCATTCTACATCAGAAAACTAAAAAGGGTATTGCAAAATATCCTGCAATTGGTATTACTGCATTAAACAAGAAGGAATTTGATACAATTACCAGTCAGCTCAAACGATATGTGAGGGCTTGATCTTCCTGATTGTATAAATATTCCCGGGTTCAATCTCTACATAACCGGCAAATTCAAGGTTCAGGAGATGTGCGGATACCTTGTTGACAGTCATACCTGATTGGATACATAACATATCAAATTCCATTTTCTCTTCCTTAGAAATAAGATGAAGAAGTAATTGCTCTTCTTCAGGCAGTTCATTGAACAATTCTGGCTGAATTATTACATTTTTTTCTTTTACTCCCCAACCCATTATGTACTCAATATCCTCACAACTTTCCGCAAGCGAAGCAATATTTTTCTTGATCAAAAGATTGGTACCGGAAGAATAAATATCACCCACTCTTCCCGGGACCGCAAAGACATCTCTGTGATAAGAATCGGCCAGGTCAGCAGTTATCAAGGCACCACCTTTTGTGCCGGATTCTATAATTATGGTTACATCGGATAATCCGGCAATAATTCTGTTTCTTTTAATAAAATTATTCCTTTCCGGTTTTTCATAACTCGGAAAATCTGTAAGCAACGCTCCCTGTTTTTCGATTTTGCGCGAAATAGAACTGTGAACAACCGGGTACAGATATTTCATCCCGTGGCCAAGCACTGCAACTGTCTGAAAATGGTTGTTCAGTGCAGCTTTATGAGCACATATATCAATGCCATATGCCAGGCCACTGACAATTACAGGATGGTGATTCCTCAGGGCAAATTCCTCAATAAACTTATTGGTAATTTTGACTCCATAAGAAGTTGGTGTTCGTGTGCCTACAATACTTATGAATTTTCCGGCATTCAGATCAACATCTCCCTTTATATAAATCAGGATGGGGCCATCAGGACATTGATTTAACCTCTCCGGGTATTCTTTATCCCTGAAATAGACAGGCTTAATACTATTTTTTTCAATATAACGTATCTCCTCCTCAGCCTTATTAAGAAGGCTGTTCCCTGTTATTCTTCCTGCAATGAATTCCCCGATTCCAGGGATTTTCCGGAGAACAGCCCTTTTTTCCTGAAATACGGCTTTCGAACTGCCTACACTGTTAATCAATTTTCTGGCCGTTATACTTCCTATACCCGGTATCATGCTCAGTCCGATTATGTATATTAATTCAGGATTATTCATATAGTCTCCCCTGATCTATTCATTAATGATTCAAAGGTTAAAATATCGGTCATAAAGAATGAAAAAAATTTATCTTCATCCAGAAAAAAAATCTTTATGTTTGTGCTGCTAAAAAAATATCACAATTAAACTTTAAAATTATGGATCCAAGAGTAGAGCAGTTCATGGCCAGGATAAAAGCTAAAAATCCCGCAGAACCTGAGTTTCACCAGGCCGTTAAGGAAGTAGCAGAATCGCTAATTCCATTTATCGAAGAAAATCCAAAATATAAATATGCCAGGATCCTTGAACGGATCGCAGAACCAGAGCGTATTATTATTTTCAGAGTTCCATGGTTCAATGATAAAGGAGAAATTGAGATAAACAGGGGATACAGGGTTGAAATGAACAGCGCTATAGGTCCTTACAAAGGAGGACTAAGATTTCACCCGACAGTTACTCTGAGTGTTATGAAATTTCTTGCCTTCGAACAGGTTTTTAAAAATAGCCTTACTACTCTCCCTATTGGTGGAGGGAAAGGTGGTTCCGATTTTGATCCAAAAGGCAAATCAGATAACGAGGTCATGCGGTTCTGTCAGAGCTTTATGACCGAATTATGCAGACATATTGGTCCTGACACTGATATTCCGGCAGGAGATATCGGTGTTGGCGGAAGAGAGATCGGATATCTGTTCGGACAATATAAAAGGATCCGAAATGAATTTACCGGTGTTCTTACCGGGAAGGGACTTGAATGGGGAGGCAGTCTGATCCGTCCGGAGGCTACTGGTTACGGAGCAGTTTATTTTGCAGAAGAAATGTTAAAAACAAAAGGTGAATCTCTGAGCGGGAAAACTGTTGCTGTCTCAGGTTCAGGTAACGTGGCACAATATACTGTTGAAAAAGTAACCCAGCTGGGTGGAAAAGTCATTACACTTTCAGATTCAAATGGATTCATTTATGATCCGGAAGGCATTGATTCAGAAAAACTTCAGTTTATAATGGAACTGAAAAATATAAAACGGGGCAGGATCAAGGAATATGCACAGAAATATGGTTGCGAGTACCATGAAGGTAAAAGGCCATGGGAAACCAGATGCTTTGCGGCGTTCCCATCTGCCACTGAAAACGAAATTAGCAGGGAGGATGCAGAAATGCTGGTCGAGAATGGTTGCAAAGTCGTCAGTGAAGGAGCTAATATGCCATCGACTCCACATGCCATTGAAACCTTCCTGAGAGCTAAGATTCTTTACGGACCCGGGAAAGCAGCTAATGCGGGAGGAGTTGCTGTTTCAGGACTTGAAATGGCTCAAAATTCAATGCGATTGCCGTGGTCAAGACAGGAAGTCGATGGCAGACTCCGTGAAATAATGCAGAATATACATGAAACCTGCGTTAAGTTTGGTAAGGCAGATGACGGATATGTTGATTATGTGAAAGGAGCAAATATTGGCGGATTTGTCAAGGTTGCAAATGCCATGCTTGCCCAGGGTGCAGTCTGATGCTTTATCACGAAAAATGTATATCGACACTCATACCCATCTTTTTCTCCCGGAATTTGATACTGACCGGGATGAGGTTATAAAACGGGCTTTCAGTTCTGGTGTCCTTAAAATGTTCCTTCCGAATATCGATAGAAATACAATTAGCCCGTTACTTAGCATCACCGGATCATATCCCGGGAACCTCTACCCGATGATGGGATTGCATCCAGCATCGGTAAAGGAAAATTACAGGGAAGAGCTCCAAATTGTTGAAGACTGGTTAACCAGGGAGAAATTTTATGCGATTGGTGAGACGGGTATTGATCTATACTGGAATAAAACTTTTCTGAAAGAGCAAAAAGATTCTTTCACCCAGCATATAAGGCTTGCTAAACACTATGACCTGCCCCTGGTTATACATTCAAGAGAATCCTTTAATGAGATATTCAGGATTCTGGAGCAGGAATTTCCGGGAAATCTAAGAGGAATATTTCACGCTTTCACCGGGACATATGAGCAGGCAAAGGAAATTTTCAAATATGGCTTTAAAATTGGCATTGGTGGTATAGTAACATTTAAAAACTCAGGCCTTGACCATGTGATAGCAAAAACCGGGGCAGATCAGATTGTCCTGGAAACAGATTCTCCTTATCTGGCGCCTGTTCCTTACAGGGGTAAGCGAAATGAACCTGCATATATTTTATATTCGGCACAAAAAATTGCAGATATTCTGGGCATACAGGTACAGGAAATTGAACGTATAACAACCAGCAATGCATTAAGTATTTTCCGTCTGCAAAATTCAAATACATGAAAAAAAATCCCTCAATATTATTTATATATACGGGTGGAACAATCGGCATGATCACCAGGCCTGGATCTGATACCCTCGTGCCATTCAATTTTGAGGAAGTTACAAAACATGTCCCCGAAATTCAAAAATTCGGTTTTAATCTCTCTGCAATTTCTTTCAATCCCCCTGTTGATTCATCTAATATTGATCCTGCCACATGGACCAGGCTTGCTGAAGTGATAGGGGAAAATTATAATGACTATGATGGTTTTATCGTCCTGCACGGTACAGATACAATGGCTTATTCTGCTTCTGCTTTAAGCTTTTTACTTGAAAATCTTGGTAAACCTGTTATTTTCACAGGATCTCAATTACCAATCAGTTCTCTCAGAACTGATGGTAAAGAAAACCTTATTTCTTCAATGGAAATTGCCGCAGCTAAAGAAAACGGTAATCCAGTCGTTCCGGAAGTATGTGTATATTTTGAATTCAAATTACTGCGTGGTAACAGGACTACTAAAATCAATGCAGAAAATTTCAATGCATTCAATTCACCCAATTATCCTCCTCTGGCAGAATCAGGGGTGCACATCCGGTATAATCATGAAGACATATTAAAACCAGCTTCCTCCCTTCCATTTAGAATACATAATAACCTTAATACAAATCTTGCAGTACTGAAAATTTTTCCGGGCATCACTAAAACTGTTATACAGTCAATACTGAATGCAGAAGGACTAAGAGCCTTGATCCTTGAAACATTTGGTGCAGGAAATGCACCAACGACAGAATGGTTTACCAGGGAGATCAGATCTGCAACGGACCGCGGCATTATTATACTGAATGTTACACAGTGCAGTCAGGGCCGGGTTGAAATGGGCAGATATGAAACCAGCAGACATCTTGCAGATGCAGGCGTTATCAGTGGCTTTGACATGACTACTGAAGCTGCAGTCACCAAACTCATGTTTCTTCTTGGGAAACAGTTGGAGGAGGCAGAAATTAAATCATTATTAAATAAATCGCTTTGTGGTGAAATAACTATCTAGCAAAGTTTCTTTGACATATTTTTCGTAATTTTCGCCGTCTTAAAACTATAAAATTCCGGAGAGGTGGCCGAGTGGACTAAGGCGCACGCCTGGAGAGCGTGTGTACCGCGTGAAACGGTATCGAGGGTTCGAATCCCTCTCTCTCCGCA
>CAZEKO010000001.1:36375-40023 GCA_964512775.1 uncultured Bacteroides sp.
ATTATGAAAAAACTATTTGCATTTGTTTCTGTTTTCGGTATGCTTTGTATGGGATCATCCATTTTAGCCAGTGCACAGGATCTTTCAGATGAATCCAATGATACCACTGCTGCTGCACAGGTTGACCAATCAGTGATGTCGTCTGTTGATGAAACATTATCTGCCGAAACAGGAGAAAAGGTTTCTTTACATAAAAAGGTTAAACAGACATTTATCGAAGGTGGTGCTCTGTTCATGTCATTTATCCTTCTGACATTTATTTTCGGTCTTGCAATTGCTATTGAAAGGATTATTTATCTGAACCTGGCAACCACCAATACGGAAAAATTGCTGAAAAAGATTGAGGATGCATATAATTCGGGAGGAGCAGAAGCAGCTAAAGAAGTTTGCCGGAATACACGCGGACCTGTCGCAAGTATTTTTTACCAGGGACTTGACAGGATTACTGAAGGAATTGATGTGGTTGAAAAGTCAGTCATTGCCTATGGTAGTGTTCAGATGGGACTGCTTGAACAAGGCCTCTCCTGGATTTCACTGTTTATTGCTATTGCTCCGATGCTTGGCTTTTTGGGAACAGTTATTGGTATGATTCAGGCATTTGACGCCATACAGCTTGCAGGTGATGTTTCCCCTCAACTGGTTGCAGGGGGTATAAAAGTAGCCCTGATTACCACACTTTTCGGCCTGACCGTAGCAATTATACTCCAGCTTTTTTACAATTATATCCTGTCAAAGATTGATTCAATCGTTATCAAAATGGAGGATGCTTCCATTTCATTGATCGACATGCTGGTTGAATATGGTATTAAAAAATAAAAAATTATGAGAATATCCAGAATATCTTCGATAACTCTTTATGTGATATTTGGGATCACTGTTATCCTGACTGTTTTATTTTTCGCCGGGGGATATGTAGCAGGAACAAAAGGATCAAATTTAGCGGAACCAGTAAACACTGATTATATGCTTATCTGGAATGTCATATTATTGGGAATTGCAATAATTTTGACATTGGTATTTACATTAGTTTCCATTTTTACGAATCCAAAGCGAGCATTAAGAAGTCTTATTGTTCTGGGAGTAGTGGCCGTCATTATTTTTATTTCTTACCAATTCTCATCTGATGAGCTTCTGAACCTTGTTAATTATAATGGTCCGGACAATATACCATCGACATTAAAAATTGTTGATACTGGTTTGTTCCTGACATACTTTTTTTTAATAATAGCTTTTGGAGCAATCCTGTATAGCGAAATTTCCAAGGCATTTAAATAAGTATAAACGCCAATAAAAATTATTATTAATGGCCAGAAGAGAACTCCAGCCAATAAATGCAGGATCAATGGCGGATATTGCTTTCCTGTTGCTGATCTTTTTCCTTGTGTCAACAACTATGGATGTAGATACAGGACTCCCCCGTCTTCTTCCTCCTATGCCAGAAGAAGATCAGAGTGAAGATAAGAGTGAGATCAAGGAAAGAAATGTTTTCGTAGTACTAATTAATAAAGATGATCAGTTATTTGTTGAAACAGAAATCGTCGATATTGGTGCACTTAAAAAGCTGACCAAGGAATTCATTATGAATCCAGATGATAATCCAAACCTTTCTGAAAAACGGCTTGAATATGTCGACTATTTTGGCAATGTGATGGTCTCCAAAGGAGTTATTTCACTCCAGAATGATATAGGTACATCATATGGGAAATATATTGAGGTCCAGAATGAGCTTGCTGCAGCTATAAATGAACTCAGAAATGATTTATGTTTGCAGAAATTTGGCAGAAGATACAATGATTTGGATCCACTAAATGAAACTGAAAAGGGAATTATTGAAGCTGTAAAAAAAGTTCTTCCGATGGCAATTTCTGAAGCTGAACCTAATAAAACAGGAGGAAGCTAATATGTCACGATTCAGACCTGGAAAGAAAAAAGTCCTGCCGCCAATCAATACAGCATCGCTGCCAGATTGCATTTTCCTGCTTCTGTTTTTCTTCATGGTTACTTCAGATTTGCGTCAAACCAATATAAAACTTTCGGTTCAGACTCCACAGGTTACAGAAATAAAGAAACTTGAGAAAAAATCACTGGTAAGCTATATTTACGTAGGTCGCCCTATGCCCCAGCTGCAGGCTGTGTATGGGACCGAACCCAGGATTCAGTTAAATGATGTATTTGCAACAACTGATGACATCAGAGATTTTATATCCAGCGAACGTGAACAAATGGATGAAGTAGAACAAAAGCAGATGACCGTCTCGCTGAAGATTGATAAGGACACAAAAATGGGTGTAGTCTCAGATATTAAGCAGGAACTTCGAAAAGCAAGTGCATTAAAAATTAATTACTCTGCAAGAAGAAAATCCCCCGGAACGAAGTAATTTCTGGTACAAAAAATCATTGCGACAAGTACTCCTTAATCAATACAGACCTGGCAGAGGATATTTGTTAGGTTTTTCCAGTACTACATCAAGAATATACCAGATTCTCTGCATTTTTTTATCATATCTCCAGGCCAGATACTTGCCTGTACTTCACCTATATGTGCTTTCATCAGAAAATACATACAAAGCCTCGACTGTCCAATACCACCACCTATTGATTCTGGAAATTCACCATTCAGCAACCTGCGGTGAAATAATAATTCTTTTCTTTTCTGGAGGCCTTGTATTTCCAATTGCCTGATCAATGCTTCACGGTCAACACGGATACCCATGGAAGATATTTCAAGAGATGTTTTTAACACCGGATCCCATATAATAATGTCACCATTTAAACCATGATACTCCCCTGATGTTGAAGTTGACCAGTCATCATAATCCGGGGCTCTCCCGTCGTGAGGTTTCCCGTCTGGAAGATTATAACCAACACCGATAATGAAAATTGCTCCATATTTTTCAGCAGCTTTATGCTCCCTTTCTTTAGGATTTAAATTCGGAAATTCTCTGAACAGGTCTAATGATTGTATAAATTTGATATTATCGGGAAGCGTCGGAACAATTTCAGGATAATGCTCATATACAATAAACTCTGTACGTTTGATCACAGAATATATACGGTTTACAATTCCTTTAAGAAAATCCAGATTACGGTCCTCCGGAGCAATTATCCTCTCCCAGTCCCATTGATCACAATATATTGAATGTATATTGCCAAGATCTTCATCCGGCCTGAGGGCGTTCATATCAGTATAAATGCCATAACCCATAGCAATACCGTAATCAGCAAGCATCATCCTCTTCCATTTTGCAAGGGAATGGACCACCTCTGCAACAGCATCATCCATACCTTTTATTCTGAATGATACCGGCCTTTCAATACCGTTCAGGTCATCATTAATACCCGTTCCCTGTAAAACAAATAATGGTGCTGTAACCCTGGTTAATTTAAGTTCAGAAGCCAGACCGGATTCAAAAGAATCTTTGACCAGCTTTATTCCCTGCTCCGTTTGCTTGACATTTAAATAAGACTTGTAGCCTTTGGGTATTGTAAGATTCATAGCTTGTTGTTTTTAATTGTTATTACCATATTTTATAAAACTACCTTTCAGTCCTGAATTGCATCACTTTAAATTACTTATTGTAACTAAAATGACAAAAATAGTAATATTTTATAATTATAATAGACTTTTTAATAATATTTTTATAGTTT
>CAZEKO010000002.1:0-8557 GCA_964512775.1 uncultured Bacteroides sp.
ATGATATAGTTGGAACCGAACTGCCATTTTCAATATTGCTAAAGAAGAAATAAAATTCATTTTTCCTTTTAAGAGTCATGAAAACAAAAGGAAATGAAGGCGCAACCACCTTTTGTTCATTGTGCTAGAATTTGAGTTTACCGGGGAAAATAAAAAACCCGGCTGTTTACCGGGCTTTATATCAGTTTTATTCTATATAAATCTTCTTCTTAAATACTGTCCCGGAATCCATTTTAAAGACGAACAAGTAAATTCCAGGTTCAAGTTCTGAGACTGGTATCTTATTTGTCAGTTCAGCCTGATTAACCTTCGATCCGAGAATATTATAGATCACTGCACTATTAAACATTTTATCTGTAAGCAGATAATCACCATAATTGTAAATCGTCAGATTTTCCTCAGAGAGAATATCTTTGAAGATTACCTCATCTATGACCTCCATGAAACTATAAACAGTGTCATTGACCTGGATAGTGTCATAAACTGTAACATGGATCGTGTCCCAAACAGTCACGGTATCAGAATAGATCGGAGCATCCGGCTGGGTTAACTCAATTGTATCTGACCATGGACAACCAGCCGTATCTTTTATTTCAAGGAGATAATCCCCGGCATGAAGACCATCAACAGATAGGCCTGACTTAGTGAATCCATTGGGATCAGTCCAGAGATAATCCCATTCCTGATAATCACCACATCCTGTTCCAGATATAACCTCTATCCAACCATCAGAACATCCGTTGCAGGAAACACCATAATCAACATATTGAGACTTCTCAACTGATATTGAAATTGGATTATTGTAACCGACCTCAATAAATTTCTCTTCCACAGTTGCACCAACGGAGTCTATTACCGTAAGATTATATAGTCCGGAGGGAATACTAAATATATCCTCTGTGAATAGTTCCAAACCCTGACCAACCCAGTGAAAGCTGTACGGAGTAATTCCTCCGCTTACAGTGATCATAATTACTCCATTAGATGCACCAGGGCAAGTTTCCATTATGATACTATCCACATCGACTTTAAGTTGTGCCAATAGGCTGGCACTTACTAACCATAAGCTGAAAATGAAAAGTAGCAATTTTTTCATAATTAGATTAAATATTAATGAGAGAAAGTATTATAGATCAGAACATAGACTTATACTTATAAATTCTTAAAATGTTACAGAAAACCTTTTTTTTCGCCGTACTTTCTTCATTCATATTTAGTTAAGCAGTGTTTACGAAAGTTGGATCAGCACTCTATGCTTTATTATCACCTTTCCTCCTGAAATTCTGATCTTGTTTATATTTATTAATCAATTTAATAAGCTTGTCAATTTCCTTATTGATTTTGTGTAGTCACACTGCTTGCGTGTCTTAAAAAAAAGGCGGTCTGTGAAAACCGCCCTTCGTGAACCAGCTGGGGCTCGAACCCAGGACCCCATCCTTAAAAGGGATGTGCTCTACCTACTGAGCTACTGATTCAACCTCTATTAGTCGGGGTGCAAATTTAACACGTAATAATTGTTTTGCAAAGGTTTTTATGGAATTTTATAAAGCCCCTGTTTATAAAGTTTGTAAAGTTCTTGATCCTTTCTTAAAATTAGTTGTAATGAAATTGTAACATGATCGTCATCTGTACAGAAAGGTTTAATTAAAGAACTGTCAAACTTAAAAAACAAAATCATGAAAAAAATTACTTTAATTGCAGGAGCCCTGTTAATTCCTTTTTTCATTATGGGCCAGAATCCGGCTGTTGATCAGTTATTTAATAAGTACCAGGGAAAAGAAGGCTTCACTACAGTATTTATCAATAAAGATGTCTTCAAAATGATATCTGACGATGATAATGTGGAACACGAGATGAATAAAACTCTGGAAAAGATATCAGGCATTAAGATCCTTGCCCAGGAAGATAAAGAAATCACAGGAGAATTAAACTTCTATGATGAACTTAAAAAGAGCCTGGATTTCAACAAGTACAAGGAACTTGTTGTTGTCAAGGAAAAAGACCAGGATGTATGGATCATTGCCCGTGAAAATAACGACAGGATAGCAGAATTACTGGTAATTGTCGGGGGTGATGAAAATGTGCTCGTCTGGATTGAAGGTAATTTCACATTTGAAGATTTATCAGAGCTGTCTGAGATTGATGGACTGGAACAGCTTGAGCTTCTTGGAGAAAAAGATCATGACTGATCCGGATATGTAAAATTATTAATTTTGATCCGGCAGAAAGATATGTTTCATGGAGTCAAAAGAATTCAAAAAAAGGATCTTACCCCTCGGACAAAATCTGTACAGGTTTGCATCCAGTTTGTTAAAAGACTCTCATGAGGCAGAAGATGTGGTACAGGATATTTTTCTGAAACTTTGGAACATGCGTAACAGGATGGAAGAGATAAAGAACATTAATGCTTTTGCTTACAAAATGACCCGCAATATTTGCCTGGATAAGCTGAAAGGGCGGAGGATGCAATATTATGACGTGCCTGGCAAAGGGATTCCCGAACCGGAAGTAATTGATCCCGATCCTCAGAGTTGGGTTGAAATGAGAGATTCAGCAGAAAGGGTAAAGGATCTTATAAGCAATCTGCCTGAACAGCAAAAGGCAGTCATTCACATGCGTGATATTGATGGATATTCATATGAGGAAATTTCAGAAATAATGAGTATGGAAATCAATGCAATAAGGGTTACACTCTCGCGGGCGAGAAGGTCGGTGAGGGAATCCCTTATAAAAATACAGGAACCATGGAAAATCTGAAGCAAATAGAAGAACTGCTTGAGAAGTACTATAATGGTGACACCAGCCTGGAGGAGGAGAGAAAACTTCACTGGTACTTCCAGACCCATGAAATACCCATGCACCTTAGGCCTGATGCAGAAATATTCAGGTATCATTATAAACAGACAAGGGAAGAAGCTTCTCCTGAAATATCAGAGAAACTCTCAAAATTGATAGATGAACAGGCGAATAAATCCAGGTTTATCCTGCCAGTCAGATCAATCAGATGGATTTCCGGTATTGCTGCTTCTATCCTTATTCTACTTTCCCTTTGGATTGGTATCGGACGTGATTTAATCCAGCAGAGGCATTCTGGCAGATTTGCTGATACATTCGATGATCCCCAGCTGGCATATCTGGAAACTAAAAAGGCATTGCTTCTGGTCTCGGAAAAGCTTAATGCCGGCACAAAAGAACTTCAGTATTTAAAAAAATATAATAAAAGTGTTGGAATGCTTGAACCAATACTTTCTTTCGGACCCAGCATAAAAAGACTGGATAACATTTCAAGATTCAATGAAGCAACAGAATTAATTTCTAAAAAACAATAAAATGAAAAGAATAGTATTATTTATGGCTCTTTTTCTGATTCCTGCATTAATCCGTGCCCAGAATGGGCCGGTAGACGCGTTGTTTGATAAATATGCAGGAAAGGATGGTTTTACTACTGTTTACATCAGCAAGTATATGTTTGATATGTTCAGATCAGATGAGGTAAATGAACAGGAAGCTGATGATATTAATAAAGTGCTTGGAAAATTAACTGCAATCAAGATTCTTACGGTCGAAGATCCTGAATTCGTTGGAAAAGGACTGAATTTTTACGATGAAATTATGAAAGAGCTTCCCAGGGAAAAATACAATGAGCTTATGGTTGTGAAAGATAAGGACTCAGATGTGGTTTTCCTGGCAAGGGAAGAGAAAAACGTCATTGTAGAGTTATTACTCATAGTCGGAGGTGAAGAAGCATCGGATAATGTCCTTATAAGCATCCAGGGGCAGATTGATCTTGAAACGATATCAAAACTTTCAAAATCTCTGGATATAGAAGGTATGGAATCCCTTGAGGAAATTGATCAATGATCTGAACTCTGTTTGAAGAAACTTATAACAGTGATTTCTGGAGGCATTCCTATTCTTCCAGGAAAGCCAATGTATCCCAGGCCTGTATTAATATACAGAAATTGATTTCCGTTACTGTGTAATCCTTCCCATCTTGGATATATCCATTTAACAGGGCTCCACCGATAAGTTTTAGTCCTTATACCAAACTGAAATCCATGTGTGTGCCCTGAAAGCGTCAGATCAATATTTGTTTTCCCTGAAATCTCAGCATCCCAGTGGGAGGGATCGTGTGATAGAAGAATTTTAAAAGCCGAATTTTCTGTTCGCCCCAGAGCAAGCTCCAGTCTGCCATATTGTCTAAATGGTGGTAATCCCCAGTTTTCAACTCCCAGGATCTTAATTTCCTGGCCATTTTTAATAATTGTGGCAGATTCATTCATCAGGATTTTGAAACCCATCTTTGTTTCCCAATCAATAATACTCTTGAGATTTTTCTGCTTTTCTTCAATGTTTTTCCATGGATAATAATCACCATAATCATGATTGCCCAGGACTGAGAATTTTCCATACTCAGCATGCAGTTGTCCAATAACATTTTCCCATCCCTCAAGTTCTTCCGAGAATTCATTCACAATATCTCCGGTAAAGAAAATAATATCTGGTTTTTCATTACTGATAAGCCGTACAGCTTTCATATACCTTCGTTGAAATCCATTTAAGCTGCCTGTATGAAGATCTGAAATGTGTATCGCTTTAAAACCGTCAAAGGCATCCGGGAGTGTTTTAAAAGTGAGACTTATCCTTCGGATCCTGAAACGAAAACGCCCTAGTGTAATTCCATACAGTATAATCATAAAAGCAATTCCGGATAGATAAATACCAATTCCGGAAATAAAATCAAACGGATATTCCTTTAAAAATAAATGGAAACACAAGGTTGCAATTTTCTGGAGGAGTAATGTAATAGCAAAAAGGATTTTTGGAATATAAATTAAAATGAATAAGCCGACCAGTTTAAACATAATACCTGAAGATGCCTGTCTTTGTTGGGTATAAAACTTTTTCCAGATGAAAAAAAAGCACGCAATAAAAAGGGGGAGTATGATCCAATAAGTGAATTTTATTATATGTATTAGAGTCGAATTATTAAATGAGGAAATAAACCGCAGAATTTGCCTGTAGACGAGAAATTCCGTGAGCAGAATAGATGCAACAACTATAATTATTATGATCAATGATCTGCGTTTCATAGCTCAAAAATGATCCGACAAATATATAACATCATCGGATTTCTTATATTTAAGTTAATTTTTAACATTTTGCACTTTGTAACCTTTTAACCTTTTAACCTTTTTATGTGCTTCACAGTCGCAATACATGCATCACGGGAGGAAATTGAAAAGCGGTTTGATGCCAGTTTTGATGAGCCGGAAAATTTTGTCCCCGGTTATTATTTTTCAGCCTTCACTTTCCCAAAGATACCCGTCATTACGGGAAAGGATAACCGTGTAATCAGGATGTACAAATGGGGACTGATACCTTCGTGGGTTAAGGATGAATCATATGCTGAGGGTATAAGAACCAAAACAATTAATGCTAAATCAGAAACTATTACAGAAAAGCCATCCTTCAGGAATGCTGTCAGAACGAACCGGTGTCTGGTGATATCAAAAGGTTTTTTTGAGTGGCAAAAAAGGGAAAATGAAAAGATTCCTTATTATATCGGACTTGATGATGACCAGTTATTTACATTTGCCGGGCTGTATGATACATGGGCCAATCCCGGGACCGGAGAAATGAATTATACATTTACCATTATTACCACAGCCGCAAACCCTTTACTGGCAGTAATTCATAATACCAAACAAAGGATGCCGGTCATTCTGCCAAGAGAAAAAGAACAGGATTGGATCAATCCCGGGCTACCGCTCAGTAATGCATTGGAATTGTTGGTACCTTATAATCAGGAAAAAATGAAAGCCTGGACAATATCTAAATTGATATCCACTCCAGGTGCAGTCAAAAATATTCCGGGACTGATAGAACCTTTTGATTATGGCAAAGGCAGGTAGTTTATTAAGAAACCGGACTTATTATTACTTGTAAGGGTTACCTTATTTAGTCTTTTCTTTGTCAGGGACAAATTTTAATGCTTCAGAGTTAATGCAGTATCTCAGGCCGGTAGGAGGAGGGCCATCTTCAAAAACATGCCCAAGGTGAGCATCACAGCGTGCGCAGGTTACTTCTGTCCGGATCATACCGTGGCTCGTATCTTTGTGAAAACTAAGGTGATTATCTGATACAGGTTCAAAAAAACTTGGCCAGCCGCAACCTGAATGGAACTTGGAACCGGATTCAAAGAGGATGTTGCCACATGCAACACATTCATAATGACCTTCTTCAAAGAAATTCCAGAATTTTCCAGTAAATGGCCGTTCAGTTCCTTTTTCACGGGTGATATAGTATTGATCCCTGGTAAGCTGTTCTTTCCATTCTTCTTCTGTTTTATTTATTTTTTCCATCTTAATAGTATCTTTCTGTGAATATGCTTGCAATGAAAAAAGTATAAGAAAAAAGCCTAAGGTTTTCATACTCTCCCTATAATTAATGTGAATTATTTTATAAAATAAACGTATCTGAGGTGAATTTAAGGCCTAATTTGCTGATTTTAACATGTTTTTAAGTTATTAACATATTGTTAATAACTTATGTGAATACATTGTGGAGATAAACAAGCTGAAAATTTGCTCTATAAAACCTCTTAATAGTATATTTGTTTCTCCAAGCGAGAGATAAAAGGCTGCTCTCCCGGGTTAAAAAGTTGAAGTTCATCTATCTTCGGAAAGAAGGATTTCAACCGGGTCTGGAAAAGAACAGAACCGTGAGGTTCCGCCTCTGAAAGATCAACGCAGGAAGGCCTGGTAACAAGGACAAAAACCTTCGGGTTTAATTACGAGTTACTCCAGCACTTTGAAGCTTGGTTCGAGAGAATCGGTCTTTGGTTTGTTGGCTTGTTGAGTGGTTCCGGACAGGAGTACCCTAACCGGTACAAACCGGCCGGATCCGGATCTGCAAATTGATTCCCTTCGGGGGACCAGTCGCAGATCAGCTTAACAAGAAGAGATTTGGGGATTACTGGCCTAATAAGTCGGTATGAAACAAATCCAGGTTCCATAAAGATGAAACCGCAAGGCTTCAACACTGGTGGAACGGTCATAATAACTGTAGTTTGGCGCCGTTTGTTAGCTACGGTTATATAACGGTGGAATGGGGGCTTTTTCGAACAGAAAAGGTTCCCATTCACTGTTTTTATACGGTTCTTATTTATTGTGGAATTTTATAGCGGAATGTTGCCGTGTTTTCTTGGCGGCCTGATTTCAGTCTTGTTCTGGGTCATTTCCAGAGCGCGTATTAACTTGGGTCGGGTTTGTCTTGGTAAGATAATCTCATCGATATATCCCATTTCAGCTGCCTTGTATGGATTGGCAAAAGTCTCCTGGTACTCCAGAATTTTTTTCTGCCTGTCTTCTTCAGTGCTGAGTTTATCCCTGAACAATATATTTACAGCCCCTTCTGATCCCATAACTGCAATCTCAGCAGTTGGATATGCGAAATTCACATCGGCACCGATATGTTTTGATGCCATAACACAATATGCACCCCCGTATGATTTTCTTGTAATCAGCGTTATTTTGGGGACAGTCGCTTCTGAGAATGCATACATTAGCTTTGCACCGTGCTTAATGATCCCTCCGAATTCCTGGAGTGTTCCGGGTAAAAATCCGGGGACATCTTCGAGGACAATAAGTGGGATATTAAATGCATCACAGAATCTTACAAACCTGGCTCCTTTAATGGAAGAATTAATATCAAGAACACCGGCAAGGTGGGCTGGCTGATTAGCGACGATACCTACCGGTCTGCCGCCCATTCTCGCAAAGCCAATAATGATATTTTTTGCATAATGTGGCTGAACCTCAAGAAAATTTTTATCATCTACAATTGCATAAATAAGCTCCAGCATATCGTATGGCTTATTCGGATCAGCAGGGATTATTGTCTGCAGTCTTTCTTCTTCCCTGTAAATATCGTCTTTGCATGGTCCTATCGGAGGATCTTCCATATTATTGGATGGCAGGAAACTGATCAATTCCCGGATCATCATCATTGCCTGTTCGTCATCCTCAGCAACAAAATGGGCTACACCACTTTTACTGTTATGTGTCATTGCTCCACCAAGCTCTTCTTTAGTGACATCTTCATGCGTAACAGCCTTTATGACGTCGGGGCCTGTGACAAACATATAACTCGTGTTTTTTACCATGAAAATAAAATCCATCAGGGCAGGGGAATAGACAGCTCCCCCTGCACAGGGTCCCATTACGGCAGATATCTGGGGAACCACCCCGGAAGATTTAACGTTGAGATGAAAGATGTCAGCGTACCCTGAAAGGCTCTGAACACCTTCCTGTATCCTGGCTCCACCGGAATCATTCAGACCTATCAGAGGAGCACCCATCTTAAGGGCAAGCTGCTGGATCTTGGTTATCTTATCTGCATTTGCCCTGCTCAGTGTTCCGCCGAAAACGGTAAAATCCTGGGCAAAAACATAAACCAGCCTTTCATCTATTTTTCCGTAACCTGAAACAACACCATCTGTCATAATTTTGTTTTTTTCCATCCCAAAATCAGTACAACGATGAGTCACAAGTTT
>CAZEKO010000002.1:8657-27343 GCA_964512775.1 uncultured Bacteroides sp.
TCCTTGTTTTTTTCAATAAAATGTGTGTCATAATTTCCATCAATAAAATCAGGAATGTCCATAATTCTTCCAAGGAAATTGATGGTTGTTTTCACACCTGTGATCTTATATTCGTATAAAGCTCTCTTCATTCTTTTAATAGCCTCTGTGCGGTTTTGCCCCCAGGCAATAAGCTTTGATATCAGAGGATCGTAATAAATGGGGATCTCATAACCTTCATAGACATATCCATCGCTTCTTATTCCCAATCCGGTTGGATTTGTAATATGTTTGATGAGGCCTGGACTTGGCATAAAATTCCTCCCGGGATCTTCTGCATAGATTCTGCATTCAATGGCATGCCCGCTTTGTCTTATATTCTTTTGCTTAAAGCTAAGTTTTTCTCCCCTGGCAATCCTTATCTGTTCTTTAACAAGATCTACTCCCACGACACGTTCGGTGATCGGATGCTCAACCTGGAGACGGGTATTCATTTCCAGAAAATAGAAGTTTTTGTCTTTATCAACAAGGAATTCAATAGTGCCGGCTCCTTCATATCGCACAGTACGGGCAGCAGTGATTGCTATCTGACCCATTTTTTCTCTTAATTCTGAAGTAATGAAAGGTGATGGCGTTTCTTCAATAACTTTCTGGTGCCGGCGCTGTACAGAACATTCCCGTTCAAAAAGATGGACGACATTCCCATATTTATCGGCAAGAATTTGAAATTCAATATGATGTGGTGATTCAAGATATTTCTCAATGTATACGGAATCATCCCCGAAAGCGTTAAGAGCTTCAGATCTTGCTGCTCTTAATTTGGCAGTGACATTTGATCTTTCAGTCACTATCCTCATACCTTTACCTCCACCTCCTGCTGCAGCCTTGATTATAACCGGGAATCCTGTTTCCTGAATGAATTTTAAAGCAATCTTTTCGTTATGAATTGCCTCCCTGGTACCAGGAACTACCGGTATGCCGGCACTAATCATGGCATCTCTTGCAGTTATTTTATCTCCCATGATAGACATCGAATGAGCAGTAGGACCAATGAAAATGATTCCTGCTCTGCCACAACGCTTTACAAATTCAGGATTTTCTGAGAGAAAACCATAACCCGGATGAATGGCATTGGCACCCGACTGCTTGGCTGCTTTAATGATTTTTTCAATATTCAGATAACTATCCAGAGAAGGGGAGGGGCCGATATGATATGCTTCATCTGCATACCTGACATGAAGAGAAGTCCTGTCCGCATCAGAAAATACTGCAACCGTCCTAATTCCCATCTCCCTGCATGACCTCATAATCCTGACGGCTATTTCGCCCCTGTTGGCGATTAGTACTTTTTTTATCATTACAGGATTTTGTTTTTAAAACAGATCGCAAAGATTAGAAAAAAAAATGAATTGAACATATTCCACTCCTAAAAAGAATCGTCTATATTTACTAATTTTGTTTTAATAATTAAATAGAGGACATTATCAGATACCTGTATGGCCTGGTTTATAAAATGTACTGCACTGTTGTTTATGTTTTCTTTTTTTCAGGGACACTCCCAATCATTTATTCCCCTGCAGCAGGATACTTCTGTTGTCAAATCAGGATTATTTGACAGCAATGATTATCTGGAACTCAGGATTGTTATGAATTTTGATTCATTATTAAATGATAAAGGTGATAATCCATCCTTTCACTCTGCCAGGTTGAGTTATAAAAACGCTGACAGCACCTGGATATCTCTGGATGCTCAAATACGAGTTCGGGGCCACTTCAGAAAGCAGTCAGAGAATTGTGATTTCCCTCCCCTGAAATTAAGATTTAGTAAGGAAAACAGGACAAATACAATCTTTGAGAATACCAGGGAACTTAAAATGGTAACTCACTGCCAATCAGATTCACCGCAGTACGATCAATATGTAATTCAGGAATACCTGATTTACAGATTATATGAAGTATTATCTGATATCAATTATAAAACAAGGCTTCTAAAAGTGACATACGTTGATAGAAATGATCCTGGATTGACTTTTAAGAAATTCTCCTTCTTTGTTGAAGATCCGGATGTTATGGAAGAAAGATTGAGTGGCCATATGATTAGCGTTCAGACAGTTATTCCTGAAAATGTTGATTGGGATCATTATGTGATAATTTCTTTTTTCCAGTATATGATTATCAATACTGATTGGTCTTTACCAATAATGCATAATGTCGATCTTATTTCGCTGGATTATTTTAAACCACCAGTCCCGGTACCTTTTGATTTTGACTGGTCGGGATTAATTAGCATACCATATAAAGTACCAACGGCGGCCGGAATGCAAACAAGAATCCCGGAAAGAGTTTATAAGGGACCATGTCTGAGCAGTAAAGAGGCAAAGAGGTTCAGGAAGCTATTTCAGGATAAAGAAGCAGACCTGTTTAATGTTTATTTCGATTGCCTTTACCTGGATGATGATATTAAAATTGAAACTTTAAATAAACTTCAGCTTTTCTACCAGATTCTTGAGGATAAGTACATATTTAATTCTGTCTTCATTGACAAGTGCAAATGATTAGATTTTTTTGACCAATGCCTTAATTTCTCCGGTTTTCATATCCATGTAAAGGATTAACTACCCTTATCTTGTGGCGAAGATTCATTATTTGCGGATATTATTTTAATATTCGTAGATGAAAATTATTCTGTTTAATTGTTTATTATCAATTAAATACAATTATTTCACAGCATTAGGTGCATAACTTTTAATATCATGTTTTTTAAGTTCTGAAAAAGAGAATACATTTGCGGCGATCTAGCTTGATTTATTTTGAATGATTCTAAATAAGATGAAGATAAAATTCGTACTTATCCAAGTTCTGCTTGTTTTTGTTCTATTCTTCTGGGAGATTGGATTGAGTTTGTCAGACAGGGGAACACGGAGCGCGGATATAAGAAGTTCTATTACTGCCAGTGATTTTGCCAATAACAGTTCAGCCAATCCTGAATTTGCAAAGATGGACGAGATTATCAGTACATTCCAGAAAAAGTGGGGGATAATGGGATTATCTGCTGCAGTGACAAAAGATGGACGTCTGGTTTATGCAAAAGGATTTGGTTATGCAGATGAAAGAAACGGTGAACTGGTAGAGGCAAATAATCAGTTCAGGCTTGCGAGTGTATCAAAACTGGTTACTGCAATTGCAATCATGCAATTGAATGAGAATGAAAAGTTTGGACTTGATGATCCGGTTTTTGGATCTGACGGGATATTGAACGATTCAATATATATGAATTATTCTGATCCCAGGATAGAGAATATTACAGTCAGGCATTTGCTTACTCACACAGCCGGATGGTCCAAAAGATCAGGTGATCCTATGTTCCAGCCACATCTGGTGGCGAGAAAAATGAGGACCAGTCTACCGGTATCCAATGAAACCACTTTACAATATGTCCTGAATAAAAAGCTCACTTATGAACCCGGAAGCAAATACAGTTATTCGAATGTCGGGTATGTAATTCTGGGAAAAGTAATTGAGAAAGTTTCAAAGATGCGTTACGAAGATTATGTGAAATTGAATATCCTTTATCCGCTTGGCATCTATGATATGCAATTAGGCAATAGTTTCTATGAAGAAAAAGCTGACAATGAGGTAACTTATTATGAGAGCAGGTCATATGGAAAGGTCCTTGCATATAATAGCAACCGGAATTATGTATCAAGGATCTATGGCGGCAGTGATATTAAATCTTTGGGTGCAGCGGGTGGTTGGGTATCATCCCCTGCTGGTTTGTTAAGGCTTGTCACAGCAATAGACGGATTTAATTCAAAGCCTGATCTGCTTCAACAGGAAAGTATTCGTATTATGACATCAAAAGATGAATCGGATGGACAGGTAATAGGATGGAAAGGTTCTGACTCTTACGGCACCTGGTGGCGTACAGGTACCCTGACAGGTATGTCAGTCCTGGTGGTGAGACAGAAAAATGGTATAAACTGGATCATTGCATTGAACAGTACAACTGTTAAAAAATCACATATCCATAGCGAAACTTTTCGAATGATGTCCAGGGCTATTGCAAGTGTTGATAACTGGCCGAAATATGATCTGTTTATTAATCCCATAGAAACTTTGGAAGAGCCTAATTATAACATGCTGACCGATAATCTGCAACGCTAGATAAAATTATTCTCCGCAGCCTCTTCTTTTTTAGATTGCATTTTTACCTCTACAACTTATTTAGATTCGTTATAAACTAAAGTTAGATTTAGTATATTTGTTTTTTCAACAATAAGAATTCTAGATATGGCTAATTTCGAACTGGTAATGCCCAAACTTGGCGAAAGTATTGAGGAAGCAACTATCATAAAATGGTTTGTTAAAGCCGGAGACAAAGTACAGGATGATGATGTTCTTCTTGAGATAGCTACAGATAAAGTTGATTCTGAAATTCCAAGCCCAATTTCAGGCACAGTAGTAAAAATATTATATCAACAGGATGAAACTGTTGCGGTTGGAAGCGTTATTGCAGTAATTGATACAAGTGGTGCTGATTTTCAACCTGAAAAGGAAGCTGACATATCAGATATAACTCAAAAGGAAGTTAAAGAATCCAATGTTACGGGTACTCCCGTAAGATATTATTCCCCCCTCGTCAGGAAAATTGCATCTGAAGAGAAAGTTTCCCTGTCCCAACTGGATAGTATAACTGGAAGCGGACGAAATGGGAGGGTCCGGAAGGAGGATCTCTTAAAATATCTGGATCAGAGGGATCACAGGGAGTTATCAAAGGAAAGCATTACCAGTAAAGTCGAAGAGAAACCATCTGGCCATGACTTAAAACCATCTCCTGAAGATGAGATTATAAAGATGGATCGTATGCGGAAACTCATAGCCGAGCATATGGTAATGTCAAAGAGAGTTTCAGCTCATGTTACCAATATGATAGAAGTCGATGTGACCAACATTGTTTTGTGGCGTAACCGGATCAAAGACGAATTTTTTACTCGTGAAAAGGAAAAAATCACCTACCTGCCGGTATTTATTGAATCCGTTATTTCAGCACTAAAAGATTACCCCATTATCAATTCATCTGTTGATGGTGATACAATTATCCTGCGAAAAAGCATTAATCTGGGAATAGCAGTTGCTCTTCCATCAGGAAATCTGATAGTGCCTGTAATTAAAAATGCGGATCAACTTAGCCTGCTTGGAATAATAAAATCACTGAATAAACTTGCTGATGAAGCCAGGAAAAATAAACTCAAACCTGATGATATACAGGGGGGGACATTCACTATTTCTAATTTTGGAACATTCCGTAATGTTATGGGTACTCCGATAATCAACCAGCCTCAGGTAGCAGTACTGGGAATTGGTACCGTTGAGAAAAAACCTGCCGTATTAGAAACCCCAACCGGAGACGTGATCGCAATCAGGCATAAAATGTTTCTTTCTCTGACATATGATCACAGGATTATTGATGGTGCATATGGAGGGGCCTTTCTCAGAAAGCTGGCAGATTATTTAGAAGCTTTTGACAGCAGCAGGGCATTATAATATTATTCCTGTTTTTAAATCTTAAATCGTGATGATGAATAAAAATAGAAAATATAATATTAAGACCACTGATAAAAATTTATTAGAGAAATGGTTCAGGTTGATGGTCCTGGGCCGGATACTGGATGACAGGGCACCTAACTACTTGAAACAGGCTATAGGCTGGTCATATCATGCTCCCTATGCTGGCCATGATGGCATACAGCTAGCAATTGGCCAGATTTTTGACCGTGAGAACGACCATCTGTTCCCTTATTACCGGGATATGCTTACGGTTATTTCAGCTGGACTGACAGCTGAAGAAATCATTCTGAACGGAATATCAAAGGATACAGATATTGCCAGTGGCGGAAGGCACATGTCAAATCATTTTGCTAAGCCTGAATGGAAAATACATAATGTTTCCTCCTCAACAGGCAACCAAACATTGCATGCTGTAGGTGTAGCACGCGCCATGAAGAAATATAGTACACAGGGAATAGCCATCAGTTCGCAGGGTGAATCATCTGTATCGGAAGGATATGTGTATGAAGCTATCAATGGTGCCAGTCGTGAAAAACTACCCGTACTGTTCGTAATACAGGATAATGGTTACGGAATCTCTGTACCTAAAAGTGATCAGACAGCCCGCAGGAAAGTTGCCGATAACTTTACAGGATTCAAAAACCTTAAAATCATGCACTGTAATGGCAAGGATGTTTTTGATTCAATGAATACTCTTTATGAAGCGAAGGAACATATCAATAAATATGATGAACCTGTTATTGTTCAAGCAAATTGCGTAAGGATACATTCCCATTCAAATTCCGACCGGCATGAGTTGTACCGCGATGACTTTGAACTTAATTATGTCGGAGAGTATGATCCATTGGCAAAGTTCAGAAGAATGTTACTGCGATACAACAGGTTTACCATTCAGGAAATTGAAAAAATTGAGGAGGAGACCAAAGAATTAGTCAAAACTGCCCATAAAGCAGCACTGGCCGCACCTGATCCTAAACCGGAATCCATCTATGATTTTGTAATACCTGAACCATACATTCCCGAAAAATACAGCGATGGTATTCATCATTATGAGGGTGAAAAGAAAAAACTGATAGATGCACTAAATGAAACTCTTAAAGCCGAATTCCGGCATAATCCTGATACATTTCTTTGGGGACAGGATGTGGCGCATAAAGAAAAAGGAGGTGTATTTAATGTTACAAAAGGTATGCAAAAAGAATTTGGGCGTGAAAGGATCTTCAATGCACCAATTGCGGAGGATTATATTGTTGGTACTGCAAACGGTATGAGTCGTTTTAATGAAAAAATAAGAATCGTTATTGAAGGGGCTGAATTTGCTGATTATTTCTGGCCTGCGATGGAACAATTGGTCGAAAGTTCACATGAATACTGGAGGACGAAGGGACAATTTGTTCCAAATGTAACTATCAGGCTTGCTTCCGGTGGATATATAGGTGGAGGGTTATATCACTCGCAGACAAACGAAGGTATAATGACGACCTTACCAGGTATCAGGATAGTTTATCCTGCCTTTGCTGATGACGCTGCGGGGCTGTTAAGAACCAGTATCCGTTCAAGGGGAATAACTCTTTTTCTCGAGCCAAAAGCTTTGTATAATTCTCCTAAAGCCGCCACCCCGATCCCGGATGATTTTGAAGTCCCCTTCGGCAAGGCAAGAATCAGGAGGGAGGGAAACGATATGACAATAATTTCGTATGGGAATACTATCCATATGTGCCTTGAAGCAGCTGAAAAATTAGCTGTTGAGAAGAAAGTCAGTGCTGAAGTTATTGACCTGAGATCATTGATTCCCCTTGACAGGGTTACTTTCCTTGATTCAGTGCGAAGAACTGGCAAAGTGCTGGTTGTTCATGAAGATAAAGTCTTTTCAGGCTTTGGAGCTGAAATTACGGCTATTATAACAGAAGAAGCTTTTGAATACCTTGATGGACCTGTAAAAAGAGTCGGTTCCACCTTTACCCCCGTTGGTTTCAACCGGATACTCGAAGCTGCAATTCTTCCTGATACAAAAAAAATATATGCCGCTGCAGTTGAATTGCTGGAATACTAAAATAAGGTTAAAAGGTTAAAAGGTTAAAAGGTTACAGGGTACAGGGTATAACATATCTTACATAAATACAATTATTTACAAATATGAAGAAAATAGGTCTGTTTTATAGTTTTAATACAAAGAATACTTCCAAAATTGCTGAACAAATCAAGCAATCTTTCGCTGATGCTGAAATAGATATGGTCAATGTGGAAACTGTCACAAGTGGACAGTTTTTAGCTTATGATAATATTATTTGTGGAGTACCTACATGGTTTGACGGTGAACTTCCAAATTACTGGGATGAGTTTGTTCCTGATCTTGAGGATATGGATCTGAAAGGGAAAACTGTAGCACTGTATGGACTTGGCGACCAGAAAGGATATCCGGAGAATTTTCTTGATGGATTAGGAATACTTGGTGAAATACTGGAAAATCAGGGAGCCCGTCTTGTAGGATTTACTTCGGTGGAAGGATATACATTTGAAAATTCCAGGGCTGTCAGAAGTGATAAATTTATGGGTCTTGCTATCGATTTTGAAAACCAGGGTTCTTTGAATGAAGAAAGAATCTCGGCCTGGATCGGACAATTAAGATCGGAATTCCAGTAAACTGATTTAAAATAGAAAATTATGAATATATTTGCATTACCGATAACCAATCAATGAAAATCCTTTATATCATATCTCTCATCCTAATCCTTGATATTATCAAAGAAACAGGATGAGAATGGTATAATCTCAATAAAATTAACACTTTACAGGAGGCCATTCTCGAAATTCAGGATGGCCTTTTTTATTTTTGATTTATTTATTATAGCATATTTCACATTTATTTATTTTTTTTGCAGGATTAATTTGAGTTTGTAAGAAAAAGAAACCACTTACTTAAAATTATTTATTATGGAAGCAGAAAAAGTATATGTTTTTGATACTACCCTCAGGGATGGTGAACAGGTACCAGGTTGTCAGCTGAACACGATTGAAAAGATTCAGGTAGCGAAAGCACTGGATGTCCTGGGGGTCGACATTATCGAAGCAGGATTCCCCATTTCTTCTCCAGGAGATTTTAACTCTGTTGTTGAAATTTCAAAGGTCATAAGGCGGCCGGTGATTGCAGGTTTAACCCGGGCAGTAAAAAAAGATATTGAGGTGGCAGCTGATGCCCTTAAGTATGCAGAAAGGCCTCGTATTCACACAGGAATAGGGACGTCTTAT
Source organism: uncultured Bacteroides sp. (assembly GCA_964512775.1). GTDB lineage: Bacteria > Bacteroidota > Bacteroidia > Bacteroidales > SM23-62 > LJUQ01. The sequence goes on from CAZEKO010000002.1 coordinate 17,454, forward strand.
TATCATATTAATTACAAATTGAATTCAAATCCTGAAGAAATTATAAACCGGGCTATTGATGCTGTCAAATATGCCAAAAAATTCGTTGAAGATGTTGAATTCTATGCTGAGGATGCAGGAAGGACTGAAAATGAATATCTTGCCCGGGTAATAGAAGCTGTTGTGAAGGCCGGGGCAACAGTAGTTAATATTCCTGATACTACAGGTTATGCTATTCCTTATGAATTTGGTGAAAAGATCTGTTATCTTAAGGAAAATGTCAAAGGGATACATAAAGTGATTATCTCCACTCACTGCCATAACGATCTAGGAATGGCAACTGCAAATACCATAGCAGGAGTTATTGCAGGTGCAAGGCAGGTAGAGGTTACAGTTAATGGTATAGGGGAACGGGCTGGTAATACATCACTGGAGGAGGTGGCTTTAATTATTAAAAGCAGGAATCATTTGAATCTTTATACCGATATCAATTTTAAAAGAATATATAAGACAAGCAGACTGGTTTCGACACTGATGAGAATGCCTGTCCAGGCAAATAAAGCAATAGTGGGCAGGAATGCATTTGCTCATTCATCAGGCATACACCAGGATGGTGTATTGAAGAAGAGAGAGAATTATGAAATTATTGATCCGAAATCAGTAGGGGTACATGAATCATCTATTGTGCTTACAGCCAGAAGCGGAAGGGCTGCTTTGAAGCACAGGGTTGAAAAACTCGGGTATAAGCTCTCAAAAGAAAAGCTTGACCAATTGTACCAGGAATTTCTGATTATAGCTGATAAGAAAAAGGACATTAATGATGATGACCTTCAAGTTCTTGTTGGGAAAGCGGAGAGAGGGCCAAGGAGTATTGAACTTGCGGCCCTTCAGGTTATTTGTGGAAAAAGTACTTTTCCCACTGCAACGGTAACTTTAAGAATGCATGGCGTCAGTAATACTGAATCCGCAAAAGGAAACGGGCCGATCGATGCATCCTTCAACGCAGTAAAACGTATTGTAAAGAAGAAAGTAAGGCTGGAAGAATTTCTTATCCAGGCAATTACAAGAGGCAGCAATGATCTTGGAAAAGTTCATGTCCAGGTTCAGCATAAAGGGAACATTTATTATGGTTTTTCGGCCAGTACAGATATAGTAACAGCTTCTGTGGAAGCTTTTGTTGATGCTCTTGCCCAAATTGAAGACATTAAATGACTCTATGGGAAAAACACTTTTTGATAAGATATGGGATCAGCATATCGTGAGTACGATTCCGGATGGTCCGGATATACTCTATATTGACCGGCATTATATTCATGAAGTGACCAGTCCTCAGGCTTTTGCCGGGCTTGAAAAACGAGGCGCTAAAGTTTTACGTCCGGAGAAAGTTGTCGCTTCAGCTGATCATAATGTGCCCACAAAAGACCAGCACTTGCCAATCAGGGATTTGCTTTCACGGAATCAGGTCGAAAAACTGACAGAGAATTGTAAGAAGTACGGCATTTCATATTATGGGCTTGGCCATCAATGGCAGGGAATAGTACACGTAATTGGACCGGAACTTGGATTAACACAACCCGGTCAGACAATTGTTTGCGGCGATAGTCACACTGCTACACATGGAGCTTTTGGGACAATTGCTTTTGGTATTGGTACAAGTGAAGTGGAAATGGTTCTTGCCACTCAATGCCTGATACAACAGAAGCCGAAGAGTATGAGGATAAACGTAAATGGTAAATTATCACCGGGTGTTATATCAAAAGATGTAATTCTTTACATCATTTCGAAACTTACTGCAGGTGGAGGAACTGGATATTTTGTTGAATATGCAGGCTCGACTTTTAATGCAATGTCAATGGAAGCCCGTATGACTGTATCTAATATGAGTATAGAGATGGGCGCACGGGGTGGAATGATGGCCCCTGATGAAATAACTTTTGATTACCTGAAAGGAAGGGAGTTTGCTCCAAAAGGAATTGAATATGCTGAAGCAATCGAAAAGTGGAAAGCATTATTTTCTGATTCAGATGCAAAATTCGATTCCGAGTTTAATTTCAGAGCGGATGTAATTGAACCAATGGTTACATGGGGAACAAATCCAGGTCAGGGAATGAAAATCACGGATTTAATTCCTGAACAACCGGGAAACAAAAGTGCATTGGAGTATATGGGATTGTCGGCGGGTGAACCACTGCTTGGGAAAAAAGTAAAGTATATTTTCATAGGGAGTTGTACTAATGGCCGGATCGAAGATTTCCGTAATGTTGCCCGGATCGTTAAGGGTAAAAAGAAAGCCTCCGACGTCAGGGCATATCTGGTTCCCGGTTCTAAACTGGTAGAAAAACAAATCGAACAGGAAGGTCTTCGACAGATCTTTGAAGATGCCGGACTGGAAGTACGGCAACCCGGATGTTCAGCCTGCCTTGGAATGAATGAAGATAAGGTTCCAAGAGGTGAGCTTTGTATTTCAACCTCAAACAGGAACTTTGAGGGAAGACAGGGTCCCGGGGCCAGAACGATTCTGGCCAGTCCTCTTACTGCTGCAGCTGCTGCGATTACAGGATCAATAACGGATGTCAGGACTTTAATCTGATTTCAATGGAGAAATTTCATATCATAGAATCTACAGCCATTCCACTTGAAGTGGAAAATATTGACACTGATCAGATAATTCCTGCTAGGTTTCTGAAAGCTACAGACAGGTCGGGATTTGGTGAAAACCTTTTCAGGGACTGGCGATTTGATGAAAACGGACGGCCAAAACCTGATTTTATTCTGAACGATTCAACCCGCACAGGGAAAATCCTGGTCGCAGGGAAAAATTTTGGTTCAGGATCCAGTCGCGAACACGCTGCATGGGCTTTGTATGACCATGGTTTCAGAGCGATAGTGTCAAGTTTTCTGGCTGATATTTTCACAAATAATGCTTTAAATAACGGATTACTAATCGTGCAGGTTCCGGATGGATTTTTGAAACAGCTTTTCAGTACTTTAAAACAAAATCCTAAAACTTTAGTTCGTATTGATCTTGAAAACCAGGAAATATCACTTCCTGAAACAGGACTAAAGGCTAATTTTCCTATTAACAGTTTTAAGAAGAAATGTCTGCTTAATGGATTTGATGATATTGATTATCTGTTGAGCATAAAACAAAAGATTGTAGATTTTGAAAAAAGAATTTGAGGATAAGATGAATGGCATTTATTTTATGGAAAATTATTAAAATCTGACTGATTATGAGAATTGAAATATTGGACACAACCCTCCGGGATGGAGAACAGACCACAGGTGTGTCCTTCAATGCCCAGGAGAAACTTAATATTGCCAGGATACTACTTGAAGAGGTAAAAGTGGACAGGTTAGAAGTAGCTTCTGCCCGTGTATCTGCCGGTGAATTAGAAGGGGTGAAAAAAATTGTGGAGTGGGCCAAATCTCGTGACTTCCTGGATAAAATTGAAGTGCTTGGTTTCATCGATGGAACAGCTTCTATCGACTGGATTTGCTCAGCACAGGCAAAAGTGGTTAATCTGCTATCTAAAGGTTCCCTGCGGCATGCCAGGGAACAACTCAGGAAAACACCTGAAGAACATCTGAATGATATCAGGAATTCAATCCATTATGCCAACAAAATGGGCATTTCAGTAAACTTATATCTGGAAGACTGGTCTAATGGGATGATCCATTCCCGGGATTACGTGTTTTTCCTGGTAGATGGATTGAAAGGCGAGCCAATTAACAGGATTATGTTACCAGATACTCTGGGTATTTTGAATCATATTCAGACCTATGAATTTTGCAAATTAATGCTGGAAAAATACCCCGGGATACATATGGATTTTCATGGGCATAATGATTATGATCTGGCCGTAGCTAATGTCTTTGCTGCTCTGAAGGCTGGTGTTCATGGCATTCATACCACAGTTAATGGCCTGGGTGAGCGAGCCGGGAATGTCCCGCTTTCATCTGTCGTTGGCATACTCAATGACCATCTCAAAATTGAAAACGGAGTAGATGAGTCAAAACTTACAAAAATCAGCAGGATTGTTGAATCTTTCTCAGGTATCAGGATCCCCGATAATGAACCTTTGATTGGGGCTAATGTATTCACACAGACATGCGGGGTCCATGCTGACGGTGACAGCAAAGACAATCTTTACTTTAATGATCTGTTACCTGAAAGGTTCGGACGTATCCGGAAATATGCACTTGGCAAGACATCTGGTAAGGCTAATGTCAAAAAGAATCTTGAAGAACTCGGGCTTGATCTTGACCCGGACTCCATGAAAAAAGTGACTGAAAGAATTATCGAACTGGGTGACAGGAAAGAGTATGTTACGACAGAGGACCTGCCTTACATCATATCAGATGTTATAAATGAGGTTGAAACAAATCAACCAATCAAAATAAGAAGTTATTCCCTTACTTTATCGAACGGCTTAAGACCAATGGCCAATATATGTGTTGAAATCAACGGGGTTTGTTATGAAGAAAGCTCGGTAGGGGATGGACAGTATGATGCATTTATGAAAGCACTCTGGAAAATCTACAGGAAGCTGAATAAAGAACATCCTGTACTCACTGATTATGTAGTTACAATCCCTCCCGGTGGTAAAACAGATGCTCTTGTATCTACCGTAATAACATGGATTTACAGGGATAAAGAGTTCAAGACACGAGCATTGAGGGCAGACCAAACTGAAGCTGCAATAAAAGCAACTGAGAAAATGCTCAATATCATCGAAAGAAACCATTTCTAGGAATGATGAGCTTTTCCGCCTCACTCTTCACTCTTCACGCCTCACGCCTCACGCTTCACTACTCACGTTCCCTGATGACAGATAAACGAAAATAATTTCAATAATCCAGAGATAATACAAATATCGAAATGACTTACAATATCGCAGTTCTTGCTGGAGATGGAATCGGGCCGGAAGTTATAGGACAGGCCATCCGGTTGCTGGAAATTATCTCGCAGAAGGAGAAAGTCGAGTTTATACTTCGCGAAGGCTTGATAGGGGCTATTGCTATTGATCGCACAGGGAGTGCTTTGCCAGATGAAACACTTCGGCTCTGCCGCAGTTCAGATGCTATCCTCATGGGTGCCGTAGGACATCCAAAATATGATAATGACCCGACAGCAAAGATAAGGCCTGAACAGGGCCTTTTAAAAATACGCAAGGAACTTGGATTATATGCAAACATTCGCCCAATCACTACTTACCCCGTACTTAACCAAATATCTCCCTTGAAAGAAGAACGGCTGAAAAATGTAGATTTTGTCGTCTATCGTGAACTGACAGGCGGAATATACTTTGGTAATAAAGGAAGAAATGAAGATGGAACACAGGCATATGACCATTGTAATTACAGTGTTTCTGAAATACAGAGAATAAGCAGAATGGCTTTCGATGCTGCAAATGTCCGCAAAAAGAAGCTAACCCTTGTTGATAAAGCAAATGTGCTTGAAACCTCACGTTTGTGGAGGGAAACTGTAAAGGAATTATCAAAGGATTATCCTGATGTTCAGCTTGATTTTATGTTCGTAGATGCTGCTTCAATGAGAATAATTCAGAATCCTGGATATTTTGATGTTATTCTGACTGAAAATATGTTTGGGGATATTCTTACTGATGAAGCATCGGTCATTACGGGATCCATAGGCTTGCTTCCTTCTGCATCAATAGGAAAAGGTTCGGCACTCTTTGAACCCATCCATGGATCCTATCCGGAAGGAGCAGGAAAGAATATAGCAAATCCTTTCGCTGCAATCCTGTCCATGGGAATGATGCTGGGGTATTTGGGAATGAAAAATGCAGAACAAAAGGTAAGAAAAGCGGTTGAAGCAGCCCTTACTGAAGGGATTACAACGCCAGACATTAATCCTGTTAATAATGTATCTACTTCTGATGTTGGTGACTGGATGGTAAATTACCTCGCAATCCGATATTGATGAAAATATTATTCTTATTTCCTCTGACCTTATTCCTTTCGCTCTCCTGTGCAATATCCAGGGCATATATTGATTCGGATTTACGGTATATAGTCAGCGGTTATATTAAAGATAAAGAAACCGGAGAAGAATTAATAGGTGCCACTGTGACGGTCAAGGATTATCAGCAGGGAACAGTTACCAACCTATATGGCTTTTATTCAATAAGTCTTAATCCAGGGAATTACATTCTGGTGTATTCCTATATTGGTTATGAAAAAGAAGAAGTTTCTGTCAATCTTGACAGGAATGTTTCTATCAATATTGAACTAACAGAACAGGTCCGGGAGCTGGATGAAGTAACTGTAAGTGCAGAAGGGCGAAAGGCTCATTTGGAAAGGGCTGAAATGAGTGTCACCAAACTTCCTATTAAATCTATACGGAGAATCCCAGCATTGATGGGTGAGATTGATGTGATAAAGGCAATACAACTCTTACCCGGTGTGCAGGCTTCCAGTGAAGGTGCATCCGGATTTAGCGTAAGGGGAGGAAATCCGGATCAGAATTTGATTCTGCTGGATGAAGCTACAGTATATAATGCTTCTCACCTGATGGGATTCTTTTCAGTGTTTAATAACGACGCAATTAAGGATGTGAAACTCTACAAAGGAGATATCCCGGCCGAACAAGGAGGCAGGCTTTCATCTCTTTTGGATGTAAGGATGAAAGATGGAAATAATAAGAAATTTTCAGCTTCAGGTGGTATCGGGACAATTTCTTCAAGATTAACACTGGAAGGCCCGATTGTCAGAAACAGAACTTCCTTCATTCTGTCCGCAAGGAGAACATATGCTGATCTCTTCCTGCCACTGGCTAAAGATGAAGTCGTTCGGAAAAGCAAACTCTTTTTTTATGACCTGAATGCAAAATTTAATCATATTATTAATGAAAATAACAGGATTTACCTTTCAGGATATTCAGGCAGGGATGTTTTCAAGAATCAATTTGCCGGAATGGAATTTGGGAACAATACATTTACCCTGAGATGGAATCATCTTTTTTCACCCAGGCTGTTCAGTAATTTCACACTGATTCAGAGTAATTACCATTACCAGCTTAGTACTCCAGAGGGGGAGGCGAATTCATTTCAGTGGACTGCACGAATGCATGATTTCAACGGGAAAGTTGATTTTAATTATTATATCACGCCCGGTTTTACTATCAAATTTGGAGCCGGTTCCATTTTACATAAATTCAGACCAGGAAATGCCAGGGGATTAGGTGAAGAAAGCCTGTTTACGGTTTTCACTTTACCCGATATGTATGCACTGGAAAATAACATTTATTTGTCGGTTGAACAATCAGCAGGATACCACTGGAGACTCAGGTATGGATTAAGACTCAGTACATTTCATAATATTGGAAAGGCGGTGGTATATAATTATGACAATGACTATCAGCTGGTTGATTCAACGATCTTTAAGAAGGGTGAATTTTATCAGAACTACGCCACTCCTGAACCCAGGATTGCATTAACTTATATCATCGATTCACTGTCCTCAATAAAACTCAGCTATTCAAGAGCTGGCCAGTATGTTCATCTTGCCCAGAATTCAACGGCAGGTACTCCTCTGGATGTATGGTTTCCTTCAAGTCCAAACATTCATCCTCAGATTTCCAATCAGATAGCAATTGGTTATTTCAGGAATTTTCTCAATGACCGGTTAGAGGCTTCCATCGAAGTGTATTATAAAAAAATAAAACATGCAATTGATTTTAAAGATCATGCCAGTCTTCTATTGAACAAATATGTGGAAGGTGAAATGAGATTTGGAATGACCACATCCTATGGTATGGAATTACTTCTCAGCAAGAATGAAGGACGTCTGAATGGCTGGATCAGTTATACTTTGTCAAAAACAGAAAGAGATTTTGATGAGATCAATAATGGCAGGCCTTATCCTGCACCTTATGACAGGCCTCATAATGTATCGGTTGTGTTGAATTATGAAATAACCCGGAGATTGTGGATCTCAGCAAACTGGGTATACAGCACAGGTTTACCAGTAACTTTCCCTACCGGCCGGTTTGAATATATGGGGATAATTGCACCTGTGTATTCTGACCGTAACTCATACAGGATGCCCGATTATCACAGACTTGATGTTTCTGCATCCCTTCAATCAAAGATTAAGCCGGGAAGAAGATGGAATTATGATCTGAATTTGTCTGTCTATAATGCCTATGCAAGGAAAAATGCCTGGGCTATAAATTTTGTTCAGGATGAGGAAGATCCAACAATGACATATGCCGAGATGACTTACCTTTTCCCAATAGTTCCGGCATTGACATTTAATTTTCATTTTTGAGAAACATAACAAGGTCATGCAGAATATTTTCAGAAATATTATATATCTCCTTGCGATTTCAGGTCTATGGCAATGTACTGAAAGGATTGAGATAGAAGTAGATTCTTCGTACACCCGTCTTGTGGTTGAAGGTAATATTAGCACTGATACCATGCAGCATTCGGTTAGGCTTTCCAAATCCAGTGATTATTTTTACAACAAGCCGGCACTTTCCGTTTCGGGCGCGATTGTAAGTATTAGTGATGGGGATAGTACAGTTTTATTGGATGAAAGCCAGAAATATCCCGGTACTTATATGACAGATCCGGGTTTTTATGGAGTACCCGGTAAAACTTATACCCTCACGATCAGTCATGTGGATGTTGATGAAAATGGAGTATTTGAGGAATATAATGCCAGTTCTGAACTCAAGCCAATAATTTCCATTGATTCCATTCAGCTTGAGCAATTGGCAGGTAATAATTATAATTTTTATGAGATTCTGTTATTTGCCTGGGATCCACCGGTGAAGAATTTCTATGCCTTTAAGGTGCTGAAGAACGGAGTCTTGATAAAGGATTCACTTTATGAAATAATCGTACAGGATGATGTTTTTTTCAATGGAAATTATACGTATGGCATACCAACTCAGTTTCTTGATCAAAATAAGGAAGATGAAATCATTATGCCTGGAGATACCATTACCTTTGAAATAAACGGTATAACTGAAGAATATTATAAATTTGTAATAGAAGCACAGAGTGAAATTTTTTATCAAACCCCATTATTCAGTGGCCCTCCGGCCAATATAAGCTCGAATATTTCAAATGACGCCATCGGATTTTTTACAGCATATTCTGTTGGAAGATGCAGTGTTGTTTATCGGGGTAAATAATACAAAAAAAAGCCCGTCTTTTCAGGACGGGCTTCATCTCTAAAGCTTATATTAGTAAATATGGATCTGGTGTTTTTTCCTTATGATCATTTCAGGTTGTCCCTGATGCAGGCTGATTAATCCGGTTACCCATATCTCTCTTCCCTCAAAGAATATTTCCGGTCTCCAGCTGAATTGTCTGGCCTTATGTCCAGGGATTATGACGCTGAAGTCTTGATAAGGATACCTTGCCCCAAAGTACAGGAAATATTCATCAGTTTCCCTGCTGTACCAGGTTTCGATAACCCGGCCGTATACATTCATTACTTCTCCAACATAGTAGATGGCATCATATGCTGAGGTAGTTCTGATCCTGTAGCCCGAAGAATAATACCAGTAATGGTAATCAGGATACATCATCATGTACTCATGATACATGTTGTGAGTCCAAAACACATGGATATCAACAGGTGCACGATAAGGATGATGAATCTTTCTGTATTCAACAGGTCTCGGTCTGTTAACATCATAAACTTCACGGTGAACACGCTCACCCTGAGGAGTATTATAATTCTTCCTTTCTACCTCGTAGGTGCGTGAATTAACACTGTTGCCTCTTCCATTATTGGCTGAGTAACCAGGGCGCGAGTTAACGGAATTTGACCTTACAGGTTCAACATTCTTATGTAAATCGGTTTTATTGCTATTGATTTTATCAGTTATACTCCGGTTCGAATTAACTTTAGGATCAATGGACATATTC
>CAZEKO010000002.1:27443-31535 GCA_964512775.1 uncultured Bacteroides sp.
TTAACATTCTCGGAACGGTCGGATTTCATTTCGACAGAGCGTGAGGTGTTATTATCTGACCTTTCAGTGGTCATTTCACTCTTTTTCCTGTCTGCATTATTAACTTCAGTGCTGCTGCTTTTTGAAGGCCTTTGCGCGTAAGTTGCCAGGAAAATAAGTGACATAATCGATATGACAATTACTTTTTTCATGGCTTTCATTTTTTATTTGTTAAACATTCGTTAAGTAGAATGCAAAATCTCTGCCAAACTCTTAAGACTAATTTTTAATGGAATATTATGGCTTTAGAAAAATCCGTGATTATTACTAATTTTACAAGCATCCTGGATAGATGAACAGAAGACTCAGGATAGTCGTTTTAATCAAATCAATGATATAAATGCGTTTCCGGCAATTCAGGATAAAAAACTACCGTTCACTTATTGATACAGGCTGGGTTAATCTTGCAACTGATAATATTACTGGTATTATCGGTCAGAATGAATCCGGGAAAACTTCCATACTGGAAGCTTTATATAGTTTTTATACTGGTAAAATCAATGATGATATACTCAGGAGTGATCTCAGCATGCCTGTCGTTTATTGTGCCTTTGAAACAAACTTAAAACAACTCTCAAAATTAATCACCGAGAAAAAATTCCCCGAACAGGTTATCGATTCAATTGAAGACACAGGATTGGTTACAATTGGAAGATTATGGGAGGATGAAAAAAACAGCTATCTGACTTTTGGAGATGATAAACTTTCAGCTTATTTCCAGAAGCAATCAAAAGAAAAACAGGAATTTGAGAAAAAAGTTGAAGAAGAAATTTTAAGGGTAATAGATGAAGCAAATAAGGCTAATGAAGAGTATCAGCTTGCCATGAAGGAGAAAAACGAAGAACAGAAACTATTATCCTCCCTTGAATCAAAACAATCTAAAATCCAGAAAACCTTTGACAGATCTCCTGATAAAGAAAACAGCAGTCGGCTTGAAAAGTTCATGCTGGAACTTGAGCGTTCAAAAAAACGTTTGGAGAAAAAGAATAAAACCTATGAGACAAAACTTGCCAAAGCCACAGATTTTGCTGAAAAAGCCAGGTATGCCTTATGGTGCATAAGATCGGTGGATGAATATAAAACAGCATCAGAAACATGCCAGTATTCATTAAATGAATTGAATATTGCACAAGCACGGTATGAAAATCTAATTGGAATAAGAAAAAAAAGGCGAGCCCATTCACGAATTGAGATTCTTGAAAGCCGACACAGGGAAAACCTTGCCCGCATGGAAGATGCAAAACAGCAGGTATCAACAAGAAAAACCGTCACAGCAAGAATATTAAAGGGTATGAGTCCTGCCGAAGCAGAAGAACTGGTGGATAAAGAAAATGAAAAAATAAGCCACTATTATTCTCAACATGAACTTGCCGTAGAAATATTCAGGTATATACCTGTTTTTGAAATGTTTGAAGATTTTAGCAGCCTGCTTCCGGACCGGATCGATATAGATGATGTTTTCGCTGCGAAAAGCCATATTGAGGGATACAAGGCAGCCCGGAATTTTTTAACTATAGCCAATCTGGATGAAAGTTTTTTCGATGTCAGCAACAGCCGGATATTGCATCAGAAAATCGAAAGGCTGAATAATGAAATCACATTAAATTTCCATGAATACTGGCATCAGAACCTGGGAAATCAGAATAAAATCAGGATTATTTTTGAGCTGGAACATTATGATAACAGTCACCCGGATAAAATGGGGAAACCTTATCTTGAATTCTGGATAAAAGATAACCAGGAAAGCCTTTACCCGAAACAACGAAGCAGGGGGGTACGGTGGTTTCTGTCATTTTATCTTGAACTGAAAGCCAGTGCTATTTTATACAAAGAACGATCACGGGTATTTTTAATTGATGAGCCAGGACTGAGCCTTCATGCAAGAGCACAGGAAGATGTCCTGAAAGTACTGGAAGATGTCAAAGAAGACATTCAAATAATATATACCACTCATTCTCCTCATCTTATTAATGTTAGCAAGTTGTACAGACTGCTGGCTGTTCAAAGATCAGTTGCGGATGATATGAAGAGCGGTACTATTATATTTGATGCTCAATCCCTTAATAAGGCATCCACTGATACCTTATCCCCGATATATACCCTCATGGGGACAAAACTCAGCGATCATCAGTTTATACAGAAAAAAAATAATCTTATTGTTGAAGACATAACTACTTTCCATTATCTTAAAACTATTTTCAGCCTGATTGAATTTCACAAGGATATCTTTTTTCTGCCGGCAACAGATGTATTGAGTGTGCCGGCACTTGTAAACTTATTGACAGGATGGAAACTCGATTTTATAATTCTTCTGGATGATGATGATAGCGGCAACATTGTCTACGATGATTTAAAGTCCAATTTGTTTCAGAATAGCAATAAACTGGCAGCAAGGAAAATAATCAAATTTGATAACAAGTCGGGAATAGAAGACCTTTTCTCAAAAAATGATTTTAAGAATTTCATCCTCCATCAAAGAGCAAATATAACCGGATCCAATCTGAAATACATAGTTAATAATAACCTGTCGCGTAATTTGCTTGCCTCAAATTTTGTCCTTCATGTTCAGGGCACAAAAGTTAAATTTGAGGATTTTGATGAAGAAACCAGGGAAAATATCAGCATACTTGTTCACAATCTCGACAATCTCCTGGAATAGCCTGGTAAGGTCTTTTAATATTTTATTATTTTTTCAACATCATTTTTATTCAGGTACGCTCTGATAATCTGATGGATATCCCTGTTATCTTCGTAGATTTTGACGCACTCAAGCAATGAATCAAGGTGAACATACGACTCTTCAGTATCGAGGTAACCAAATCCTATGTACTTACCATTTTCAACCTGCACGATTGATCTTTCTGATTGATTCCTTCCTTTATCGATGATAAGGAAATTCTTATTATCATAATAAAAAGTACTTAATGCTTTTGTGACTCGGTTATTATAAATAGCAGCGGATTCTTTACCAATACAGGCTCCGTTACATTGTCTGATCTCATGATGAAAACAAGCTCCTTCTGTTTCGTACAGCCCGCATAGTTTCTGACATAGCCAGAACCTTTCTGCCAGTCGAGATAAATTGGTTTTTGCTTCTGCCTGATTTGTATAACACGTATATGGAGTCTCATTAAGTCGCAAAGCTGTACGATCTATTTTCAAATTCAGGTATCCTTTATCGTCTTTGAATGAGTAAAGTCCGTATTGCATTACTTTCCTTTTCTGAGCCCTGTTGTAATACGGAGTATGTTTCTTGATTTCACTTGATTCAATAAGAAGTGCGACAAGTTCGCTTCCTGTAACCTCACATTCAACAGATGCGATGTTTTCTTTCAACTCAATTGACCGTCTTGAACCGTTATTGCTAAGATGACTTAAAACCCTTTGCCTTATATTACGGCTTTTTCCTATATAAATTACCTGGTTCTGATCATTTAAGAAATAATATACTCCTGTATCTTCCGGCAGATTATCAATAATTTTCCGATCGAGCAGGGGATGCAGGTTTTTAAGGTTTGGACGGGATGCAGCGGTCAGCAGGTCATCATCACCGTTCTCATTGCACTTTTTAAGTAACTTTTCCAGGAGTTTCACAGTTGCAAGAGCATCTCCTGCAGCACGATGCCGGTTTTCAATAGTGATGCCAAGATCCTGGCAAATTTTACCAAGGCTGTAAGAACGGTGTCCGGGAAATAACCGTCTGGATAACTGCAGAGTACAAAGATTGTTCCTGGTGAAATCAAAACCAAGACTTTTAAATTCACTTCTTATAAATCTATAGTCAAAGCTAACATTATGAGCAACAATTATTTTATCATCCGTCATTTCAACTAATTGTTTAGCTATCTCGTAAAACTTTGGAGCGTCGGCAACCATTTCATTGGTTATACCTGTTAATGAAGTGATAAAATAGGGTATAGGTTTTTCGGGATTGACCAGTGATGTAAATTCATTTACAATTTCTTTCCCATTGAAAATATATAAAGCGATTTCAGTTATCTTCTCAGATTTTGGACTACCGCCTGTGGTTTCTATATCGACTATGGCATACAT
>CAZEKO010000002.1:31635-38033 GCA_964512775.1 uncultured Bacteroides sp.
GGGTATGACCATGCATTCGGCAACCTGGTAATATTGGTACTGGAAACACGCTTATCAGGTGCCAATCTGGCATCACCACATAACCGGTTTGCCCATACATTTGCTACTTCAATAACCAGTTTATTCTGTCCCGGTTTTATATACTTTGTAATGTCGATCCTGAATGGATCGCACCAAAGAATGCCTGCATTTTCATTATTAATGTAAACATCTGCTACTTCCTGAACCTTGCCAAGTTCGAGTATGATAGTCTGACCTTCTAAGAGGTCACTTTCACTTAAATTAAATGTATTATGATACGAAGCAATACCTGAGAAAAATCGTATTCCTGGATCATCTGACTTACTCCAAGAAGACAGGCTGTTGAATATTGCAGAATCAGGAGCATACCTGTCATCTGAAAAGGTCAAAATCCATGGCCCTTCCAGGGTAATGGGATCTGGCATTGTCACAGTTTTAAATAGATGTTTCTTACCGTTATTAAGGGTAATACTATATGCACCAGTACCAGAAATTATCCATTCGTTTCCATCAAATAAAGGCAGAAGTCCTGATTGCTGAGCAAATTGGTAATTCCCACCCGGGAAAATAGTTATATCATTTATCTTGAGTTCAGTCGCATGGATCCCAGATGGCCTTATAAAAACAACGAATACTGAACCTGAGGGATTAAGATATAAAGGTAACCTGATCTGTTCGCCCGAGTCCGTATACAAAGGACAAATGCTGGTTTTCCCGGTCAGAGGATCCCATAATTCCGGAATCATACCGGTTACTCTGAATATTCCTTCAGATTGAATTTGCTTAGCAGTTGTATTCCTGATGAAGTAAATTTCAGCATTATCTGTTTGCCTGTGAATGAAATCCAGCTCCTCCGGCATTATTCCAGTAACAGCCTGAAAATCAGGAATTATTTTCATTTCTTTCAATATTTCAGTTACGTTTCTCCCCCAGATCACTTTTCCTTTGCCGTACTTGTTTTCCAGAACGGTAATGCCATCGCAGGCTCCCCATATACTATCCGCTATTTCTTTAACCAGCCTGGATTTATCACTATGATTGAATAAACTTTGAATTCCTTCAGGTTTCGGTCCGACAACAACCGCACCTTCCTGTATCAATTCTTCAAGTCGTCGGATGACCTCGAGACTAATCAACCTTGAATCAGGAAGCACCAGCATTTCGTACTTCTGCCCATGAGGAAGGATTAGTTTACCGTTTTTAACTTCCAATCTGTTGATTATAATATCAGCATTTGTATAATCATAATCGTAACCGGGAATGAAATTCGAATCAGTACTTTTAGGAGGAACAAAATTAGGAGCTGAATCTCCATAAAAATAAAGTATATCTCCCACAAAATTTCCCTGTTGCAACATGTAACTACAGCGGGACAGGTAGTCCATAAAAGGTTTTGATTTCGGCCACCAGATCAGTGAAGTATTAATAATAGTGCCAAAACTGTAAATCCATCCCGGCCTTCCGGCTGCTTCAGGAACATGCGGAGATGTGTGAAAAATAATCCGGTTCAATCCCTCACAAAATGCCCGATCAGCAGAAGGTTTCAGATCACCCGGCCCATCCTGCCAGAGCCAGGTACAGGTAAATGACTCGGCTTCAACATATTTCTGATTATAAATATGTGAAGCACAGGCTACTCCTTTTATTACCTGAAGTATATCTTTCGGATAATCAGGATGTTGTGGATGATTATACCAGAACTCACCTCGTGGCCAGCTCAGAACACCAGATGCCCGTAGTGATTCAAATGGACAATTATGTACAGGCATTCCCGGCCCTGCCGCTTCCGCAACAAACTCAAGTCCGTGTTCCCTGCATATTTCCCTGGCCCTGGCATAATGATTATCAATGATCAGGTCAGACAAAGTTTGCTGGTAATCGAATCTGAATCTCTCGGTTATTTCTGGTGAATTAATAACATATCCATCAAAGACAGGAAGAAAAGGTATCAGTTCATAGGAATTTCTTTCCTTAAATTCTGTTTGCATTAAAGGTGTCCAGAGATCACCCCTGACTTCATAGCTATCACCATAAAGGTATTTTAAGGCAGTTTTATTGAGGTTTCCCAGCTTTTTTTCGAGGTTGTCAATAAAATACATAACATGAGCTTCTGTAGCTTCAGCACTGAAATGATCGATCATAGGTCCCGCTGAATTTGCGGAGTGAGAGAACAGAAGTTGCCCTGTGTTTGCACATACATATCTGGTAATTACCCATTTGCCTTCAGGAATTGTCCATGTCAGCTTTCCATTATCCAGCATGAAATCAGTTAAGTTAAATATCGAGGATGTGTCTGATATAATTTTATCTTCATTCACAGGGTAAGCCAGTACAGCAATATCTCTGTAAAAAACAGGCATACCATCTTCATTTCTCTGGATCCAACTGTTTTTTTTATTGTAGATATCAGGTAATTCAGGGAAATCAAGGACTTCATCAAATGTACCGGGACCAGAGACATATTTATGTGACCGGAATAGTCCCATTGTTGAATGTTCCGGTCTTGTCCATGGGCCTCCCGCATTCCATCCTGATGAATATGTTAGTCCGATTTCCAATCCAAGACGGCCGGCTTCCCTTATAGCATATACAATTGCATTTACCGATTCTTCACCCATAAAAGGGGGCCCATCAGGAACAACATTCTTTTCATCGACAACCGGTCGTATATCCCAGATATCATATCCACCCATGCCTTTTTCTTTGGCTTCAATAAGCTCTGCTGTTAGCCTGTTTGTATCAACATTACCGTCTACCCAGCACCAGTACCCTCGTGGACGGGCATCAAGCGGGGGATTGATAAATCCTGCTTCCAGTTGCGAAGCCGGTTCAGTCCTTTTTTCTGTGCAGTGAATTAAAGTAAACAACGAAAGGATTATCAGAAATGCAGAACAAATTCGATGCATGGTATTAATCCATTTTGATTTTTATTAAACATACACAAAAAAAATAGATCTGCTTTCATGTTCATATTCGTACACCTATTCCTGAAATCGTACATTTCAGACCTCTTTTTTTTCTTATCCTTGTGTCTAAGAATAAGAATTTCAACAAATTAGAAATAATGGAACAATAAATGTAGTATAGTACTCCGGATAATTTCTCACAAATGTTTATGCAGGTAATATTAAAGGACACAAACGTTATTCATGACGATCATGAGTATCATGAAACAGCGGAACGACTTCGAAAAATTGACCGGACGATTATACAGCTTATTTTGATAAAGGAAGAATATGAGCGGGTGATTACAGAGTATCTCCAAAATAGAGATCAGGAACCTGTTTGATTTGGTATATAAATTATTTCTTTTGAATTTTATTCAATACTTCTTCCTGGACGGAAGGTGGCAATGGCATGTACTGATAAAACTCCATGGAGTAATTAGCCCGGCCACTTGACATGTTTCTGAGCTGTGTTGCATATCCAAACATTTCCATCAGGGGAACCAGTCCGTTGAGTTTCTGGGCTCCTTTCCTGAATCTTCGCATAGATTCAATTTTACCCCGTTTTCTGTTCAGATTGCTGATAATATCACCGATATAATCATCCGGTGTATTTATTTCGATTCTCATCACAGGTTCAAGAATAACCGGATTAGCTTTAAGGAATCCGTTTCTAAAACAGATGGAAGCGCAGGTCTGGAAGGCAAAATCCGATGAATCCACAGCATGAGAAGTGCCATCAAGAAGGACAACTTTCACATCAATCACAGGAAACCCGGTAAGTATTCCTTCCTCAATAGTTTTATGAATACCTTTTGTGACTGAGGGGATGTATTCTATTGGTATTGCACCCCCTTTAATATTATTGACAAATTCAAATCCATTACCCTGGTTAGGTTCAATACGCATTATAGTATGGGCGTATTGGCCCCTGCCGCCTGTTTGTTTGACATGCTTGTATTCACTCACAACTTCGGTGCTAATGGTTTCCCTGAGTGCAACGGCTGGTTCGCCAGTTTCCACTTCAACATCAAACTCACGTTTAAGCCTGTCGACTATTATCTCAAGGTGAAGTTCACCCATACCGGATATAATTGTTTCTTCTGTTTCGTTATCAAAGCGGGCATGAAAAGATGGATCTTCATTAGCCAGTTTATTCAGGGCTTCTCCAAGCTTATTCTGGTCCTTCCTGGTAACAGGTGCAACCTTTAGCTCGATCACAGATGGAGGTACATGAATAGATTCAAGATATAGGGGGTGATCCGGATCACAGAGGGTATCTCCGGTTTTAGTTAGTTTCATACCCACCAGTGCGGCAATTTCACCCGGGCCTGCTTCACTGATTTCTTCTCGTTCTCCGGCATGAATTCTTAATATTCTGCCAGCCCGTTCATTTTTCCCCTTGGTAGCATTAAGCATCAGCATTCCACTTTTGAGCATTCCTGAAAATATGCGGACGAATGTCTGCTGGCCAACATAAGGATCATGGATTATTTTAAATGCCAGGGCAGCAAAAGGATCTTTTGAGGAAGGATGGCGCGTATGTGACTTTTGATCATCGAGCATATCTGTCCCCACAATAGCACCAATATCAAGAGGTGAAGGCAGGTAGTCAATAATAGCGTCCAGAAGTTGCTGTATTCCTTTATTTTTGTATGCTGCGCCACAAAAAACCGGGGTCATAAGCAGCTTGATTGTTGCTGTTCGGATTGCCTTTTTCAAAAGTTCAACAGGAATATTTTTCTCATCCAGATAGAGTTGCATTATTTCATTATCGAAATCCGCCAGCTTCTCAATCAGCAGGTCTTTTGCGATTTCGCATTTTATTTTGTATGACTCAGGAACAGGGATTTCTATTATCTCAAAATCATGAAACTGATATGCCTTACAATTCACAATATCAATAATCCCGACAAAATTATCTTCATTTCCCATGGGAATCTGAAGGGGTACTGCATTGGCATCCAGATATTTATTCATCTGGGAAAGAACAGATTCAAAATCCGCTCCTGTGCGGTCCATTTTATTAATGAATCCAATCCTTGGCACCCGATACCGGTCTGCCTGGTTCCAAACTGTCTCGCTCTGGGGTTCGACACCTCCTACTGCACAGAATACTGCGACCATGCCATCAATAACACGCAAAGAACGTTCAACTTCAATTGTAAAATCAACATGTCCAGGAGTATCGATCAGGTTAATCTGATGTCCATGCCATGTACAGGTTATTGCCGCTGATGCAATAGTGATGCCGCGTTCCTGTTCCTGTTTCATAAAATCCATGGTAGCCTGTCCATCATGCACTTCACCCATTTTCCTGGTCGAACCTGTAAAAAATAGTATTCTCTCTGTCACCGTGGTTTTCCCTGCATCAATATGAGCTGCAATTCCAATATTCCTTAGTTTATTCAAAGACATCTGGTTAGAATTTAATCTTACTTCTAATAAAAGGGGGCAAATATATGGATAAAAACCAAGTTTTGGAAAAAAACAAGTACTTTATTAAATCCATACTATAGGGTAATAACGGAATGCTGAATGCTGAAAACTGATTAGAAAATTATTTGCCAACACAGAATTTTGAGAAAATATTTCCTAATATCTCATCATTCGTTACTTCTCCTGTTATCTCACCCAGATAATGAAGCACCTCCCGTATATCCTGGGCGAGGAGATCAGATGAGATATTTGATTTAAGCCCTTTTACAACGCGATTTAAAGCATTGTCTGCATTTCTAAGAGCTTCATAGTGCCGGGTATTGGTAACTATTACATCGTGTTCTCCAGCTACTCTGAGTTTCACAATTTCAAGGAGTTTGGAGATCAGCAGATCGATGTTTTTATGATTAATAGCAGAAAGATAGAGTATCTTATCGGTTGAATCCAGATTTTTAAATTGACTGAGATCTTTAAGATTTGAAAGCTGTTTCTTTGAGAGTAGATCAATCTTGTTTAGAAGTATGATCAGTTTTTTGTCCTTTCCCTCTAAACGGTTCTTGATTTTTCCCGCAAGCCGGTCAATTTCAGCAGCACCTGATGTGGCATCTATCATATAAAGAACAATATATGCCTGGTCAATTTTTTGAAAGGTCTTTTCAATACCCAATGACTCTATCTTACCTGATGCTTTGCGCAGGCCTGCAGTATCGATCAAGCGAATACCATAACCCTCAATATTGATAACATCTTCGATCGAATCTCTGGTTGTCCCTGCTATTTCAGATACAATAGCTTTTTCCTCATGTAATAAAGTATTCAAAAGAGTGCTTTTCCCTACATTGGTCTTTCCGGTTATGGCTACTGGTACTCCATGCCTGAGTACATTACCTAGTTTGAATGACTCTATCAGACTTTTAATCAGATTATGGATTCGTTTAATAAGCTGAATTAACTGTTTCCTGTCTGCGAATTCAACATCTTCCTCGCTAAAAT
>CAZEKO010000003.1:0-7349 GCA_964512775.1 uncultured Bacteroides sp.
TCCGTTTTGCTGGTAATCAACCGGGTCGGCGGCATATATTACAGATGTATTTGGATCAACAGCAATGCAATAAAAATCATTATTACGGATTTTTATGAATGCGTCGGTTGGTAATTCCTCATCTGTGATACTCATTCTGCGTATTCCGTGAAGTATGAAATACAGGGTATCCCCAGAACCATTCAATACCAGATCAATTGGTGAGTCATCTAAGGATGGAAATTGCATAACCAGTTCTATATTTCTTGTTTCAGCATCTATCCTTGATAATGCAGCGGTTTCCTGTCCATAAGCGCTTCCGGGAAATCCTCCGTCAGACAGTACCCACAGCTTATTGTTTTTATCAATAACAAGGCTATTAGGCTGTTTTGTGACTGTCATTGAATCGACAATCCTATCTGTAGTTGTGTCCAGGACAAGTATTTTATTATCATACGACCAGCATCCGATGAAGACATAATTACCATAACCTGCCATCTGTTCAGTCGAATGCTGATTAAAGGGATTTTTATTGCAAACATCAATCTCCCCGGTCACCTTATATGTCGATGGATTTATAATGCTGATCTTCATTGAGTATAAATCTGTCACATATCCTTTTTTGTCATTCAATATATATATATTACGTGGTGAGATAAATCCGGTAAGTTTCCCGTTAAACTTTGCGTTCCGGATATTAATTGAATATATCCTGCCGGAATTGTTTATGACTATATACCCCTTATTCCCATTAATAACCATGGAATAAGCTACATCACCAAGTCTGGTTTCATTAGCATTGAAAAAGACATTGTTGTACACCTTCATTGATTCAAGGTTTAAAAAGGAAAGCGTAGCATTATCCTGCATATAATTACCTTCGTTAACAATATAAACTCCCGATGAATCCGAAAAGTCATACCCGGTCATAATAAGCGGATTTTCATCACAGGCTGTGAAAATAATGAGTAATAAAAATGCTATTTTAAGTTTCATCTTTTATTAATTAAAATGATAATCCAAGGGTAATTGAATAATTTCTTCCAGGCATTGGTCTTGCCAGTACCACCTGATAATCTTTATCAAGAAGGTTTCTAATAGAAAAGTTTAAATTCATCTCAATTTTCTTCAGCCTTAATTCCTTACTTACGGATATATCGTTCAGTAAATATGGTTTAAGGATCGTTTCAGAATTATCTTGTTCATTGTCTGTTTGAGTGTACCGCTTCCCAGTGTAGCCAATATTGTAATTCAGTTGATATCCATCGAACACAATCCCCATGTAACCATTAAAACTATGTACAGGAATATAGATTAACTGCTTATTATCTGATTCAGTCGTCCTGCACAGGTTATAATTACCCTGAGCAATGATTTTTGCATTACTAAAATCCGTCATGGTCTTTAAGCTGAACTCTGCACCTCTGGAAAAAACAAGTGCCACATTTTCCGGTGCCCAGTATTGATATTGAGTTGGTTTCCAGATTATCCAGTCATTTATCCTTGACAAATACCCGGTGATGGAAGAATTTATCAGGAATAAATCATTCTGCAATTGAAGGTCTATAGCAAGATCAGCAGTATAGCTTCCTTCGGGTTTGAGGTTTGGATTACCCCCGGGAATCCAGTAAAGGTCATTAAGTCTGGGGACATTATAATTTCTTGACAAATTAGCTTTTATGTACAGCTCTTTCTCATTTAAAAGTTTCAGGGCGAATCCCAAAGATGGCATAACCGGAATTAAATCTTTGTCAATAAGATTTGTCCGTATCAGGAAAAAAGTACTTAATCTCTTGCCTATATCCCTGTTTATACCAGCCATCAGAGATAATTCTGAACGAACTGCATTATAACCTTCGGAACGTATTTTTTCAATTATACCAACATCATAATAATTATAAAGTATTTGAAAACGTGTTATCGTCTTTGGATTAATCTTAAGTGAATAATTAATCCTGTTGATGAGACTGTTTTCCCTGCTGCGTGAATCAATATTGACATATTCCTCCAATGATTCAGCAAGGACATAATTTATCCTGTCTGATATCAGGCCGGAACTTATGTCGACCTCTCCTGCTCTTCCATAATGTTTCCAGCTGAAAACTGATCGGATATTTCCATCAGACTGGAATTCTTTGATCTCAGATCCTTCCCGTGACAATGGCTGTGGAAGATTTCGATCAGCATGTTGTATCCAGAATTTCAAAGAGAATAAATCATTGGCCCGTGTTCTGTAATATAATTCCTGCAGATATCCATATTTAGAATATTGACTGTTTTTCAGTCGCTGGTTTTCATGAGGAAGAACATTTTGATTGTAAAATGGATAGTTATTTTCAGAGCGATTGAAAAATACTCTGCTATTTGAAATCCAGTTATTCTTTTTAAATTCAATTTTGCCGAATGCCTGATAGGTGCCAAAACTTGCCAGCTCACTGCTGATAGAAAAACTGTTTTTATTATTCCAGGTTGGTTTATTGTCAAGAGAGATAATCCCTCCAAGAGCGCCAGAGCCTGTTACCAGTGAAGTGCCTCCATGGTAGAGTGACACATGATCTAAAAAGCCTGAAGGTATTAAGGTGAGATCAACCTGTCCAAGCATTTGTGAATTAATAATAAGTCCATTCCAGTATATTTTTGTATGACTGGCATCTGTACCTCTGAATGAAGCTGTAGATAGCACACCTCTGCCTGTTGATTTAATATATACGGTAGAGTACTGATTTAATAGATCAGAGAGGTTAATGCTCCTGTTTTGATTCAGGGTGAATGAATCTAATTCTGAAAAACTATATAATTGTTCCGTAAAATGCTTTTGACTGAAAATTTTTACTTCAGGAATATGAATTGTATCCGGTATAAACTGAGCCCTGACAGGAAACTGGCAGAAGATAAAGAGCAGGATTATATTTAATGTTTGTTTTTGCATTCACGCTTTTATCCCGAAAGCAAAAAATTCTATGGCAGGTCTTCTGACTTTCTCCTGATCCATCTGGTGCCTTCCCATCAACCTTTTAGAAGACAGTGGCAAAGTATACCAGTGGTTGAAAGAAGATTACAGCAGCGGGTACTGTCCGGGATTTTCACCCGGTTCCCTATTATCCGGTCATCTGGAAGAATGAACGGAACCATAATCGAAACAAATGTACAAAGAATATTCAGAAACTATTCAGGATTGAGATATTTTGTTTGAACATAGATTTGTTTATAACTTTGAGCCGTGTCATGAATTTCAAACTATGGACCGTTCTGAAGCAGGGACAAGAATTGGGGAACTAAGGAAACTTATTGAACATCATAATTACCTTTATTATGTCCTATCAAAACCAGAAATTACTGATTTTGAATATGATATTCTTCTCAATGAACTCGTGACCCTTGAAAAGAAATTTCCTGAATTTTCTGATGATAACAGTCCAAGTAAAAGAGTCGGAAATGATATCAACAGGGAGTTTGTTCAGATGGATCACAAGTACCCAATGCTTTCACTTGGCAATACATATTCAAAGGAAGAGCTTATTGACTTTGATAACCGTGTAAGGAAAATCATTGGGGATGATTTTGAATATGCAGCTGAGCTTAAGTATGATGGTGTTGCCATCAGCCTCACATATGAGAATGGCAGGCTTAAACATGCTCTAACCAGGGGAGATGGAGAAAAGGGAGACGTCGTGACTGATAATGTCAGGACAATAAAAAGTATACCTTTAAAATTACAGGGTAAAGATTACCCTGCCGATTTTGAAATCAGGGGGGAGATTTTTATACCAAGGAAGCAATTTGAGAAGATGAATGAACAGAGAATATCTGCAGGAGAAGAATCATTTGCAAATCCGAGAAATGCTGCATCAGGGACTCTCAAAATTCAGAATTCCTCCATTGTAGCTAAACGGCCACTGGATTGTTTCCTTTATCATATTCTTGGCCCCATGCTTCCATTTGAATCTCATTATGAAAACCTTATTAAAGCACGTGATTGGGGTTTCAAGGTACCTGAATATTTAAAAAAAGTGAAAGGAATTGACGGGCTTGTAGATTTCATAAATTATTGGGATAGTGAAAGGAAAAAACTGCCTTTCGATACAGATGGCGTTGTCATTAAGGTCAATTCTTTCAGGCATCAACGTTTGCTGGGTTTCACAGCAAAATCACCCCGCTGGGCAATAGCATACAAATTTCAGGCTGAACAAGCCATAACCCGTCTGCTTTCAATCGACCTTCAGGTTGGCAGGACAGGTGCCATAACCCCGGTAGCTAATTTAGAACCGGTTTTTCTTGCCGGGACAACTGTAAAAAGAGCAACTCTTCATAATGCGGATCAGATAAAAATGCTGGATATAAGAATTGGAGATTCGGTCTATATTGAAAAGGGAGGAGAAATTATTCCAAAAATAACAGGTATAGATCCTATAGCAAGGCCTTCTGTAACCCGGCCTTTCAATTTTCCTGCAAATTGTCCTGCATGCAACACGCCCTTAATTCGAAACGAAGGAGAAGCTGCACATTATTGCCCTAATGAAATGGGATGCCCTCCGCAAATTAAAGGCAGGATTGAACATTTCATCAGCCGGAGGGCAATGGATATAGGTGCGGCAGAGGCTACCATTGACCTGCTTTATAAAAAGGGATTGATTAAGGACATTGCAGACCTTTATTCATTAAAAGAGGATCAGCTTGTACACCTTGAAAGATTTGCTGAGAAATCAGCCATGAATCTGATTAGTAGCATTGAATCATCTAAGAATGTCCCTTTTGACAGAGTATTGTTTGCTCTGGGTATAAGATTCGTAGGAGAAACTGTTGCAAAAAAGCTTGCCAGACATTTCAGGTCGCTGGATAATTTATCTTCAGCAAGTCTTGAGGATCTGTTATCGGTCGAAGAGGTAGGTGACAGAATTGCAGGCAGTATTATCGAATATTTTAAAAATCCAATCCATACAGATATAATTGTAAGGTTGAAAAAAGCAGGGCTTAAATTTACCCTGTCAGATACTGACTTCCTCCCTGCCGGTGAAAATCTGAAGAACCTTACAATTGTCATATCTGGCACTTTTCATGACCATTCCAGGGATGAACTAAAAGAGCTGATCATTCTCCATGGTGGAAAGAACACAAGCTCTATAACCTCCTCAACAGATTACCTGCTTGCAGGAGACAATGCCGGACCGGCAAAGCTTGAAAAAGCCAGAAAATTAAATATCCCTGTAATTTCGGAGAAAGATTTTGTTGCTATGATAAGTAAACCGAAAATCTGAAAATAAAATTTCATATAATTGCACTGTGAAAGTATTTGAAAAAATTCGTAAAAATATCGGACTGTATTCTTTAAACAGGAAAGTCCGCTCAATGGTGAGAGACAGGAAAATTCATAATTTCAGGACAGCACGTAAGGCAGGTATAATTTTTTCATGCCAGAGTGAAGAAGACTTCCAGGCTGTTAAAGATTTTAAAAAGTACCTTGAAGAGAAAAGTATTAATACTTCCATCCTGGGTTTTATAAATGATAAAAAAATCCCTGATCACCTGTTGCTCAGGACTGGTTTTAACTTCTTCTGCCTGAAAAATCTTGATTTATATTTCAGGCCTGCAAATCAATATATTCATGATTTTATTCTTGACAATTTTAATATCTTATTCGATTTCAGTCTGAACGATCAATTTCCTGTTCATTATATTTCCTCACTGTCTCCGGCCGAATACAAGATAGGCAGGTTGACCAGCAGAGTTGATTTTGATCTGATGATTGACGTAAAACAGAACAAGCATCTTGATTTTTTTATTGAACAGGTTAAACATTATCTAAACCTTATTGAGATCAGGAATCCACAAAAAAACTGAAATTATGGCCGATAGTAAATTTATCGGTACTGGTGTTGCAATTGTCACACCGTTCCGAAAGGATGACAGTATCGATTTCAATTCTCTGGCAAATCTCATTGAACATCTTATTAGTAATAAATCAGATTACCTTGTTGTCCTTGGCACTACAGGAGAAACGCCGACATTATCCAAAGACGAAAAAAAAGCAGTAGTAAGTTTTGTTTTAGAAGCCGTTAACAAGCGCATCCCTGTTGTTATAGGGATCGGTGGCTGCAATACACAGGATGTGATCAATAAAATCAAAAAAACTGATTTTGAGGGTATCGATGCTATACTTTCAGTGACTCCATATTATAATAAGCCAAGCCAAAAAGGGCTCTATTCTCATTACCAGGCTATCGTATCGTCAAG
Source organism: uncultured Bacteroides sp. (assembly GCA_964512775.1). Classification (GTDB taxonomy): domain Bacteria; phylum Bacteroidota; class Bacteroidia; order Bacteroidales; family SM23-62; genus LJUQ01. The sequence continues at coordinate 6,211 of CAZEKO010000003.1, forward strand.
TCCTGTTCCTGTAATCATTTATAATGTGCCCGGGAGAACAGGATGTAATCTCACTGCAGAAACCACACTTCGTCTGGCACATGATTTCGATAACCAGTTTGCAGGAATAAAAGAAGCGTCGGGCAATTTCTCCCAGATAATGAAGATAATCCAGAACAAACCCGATAATTTCCTGGTAATTTCAGGGGATGATGCAATCACACTGCCGTTAATAAGTATAGGTGCATCCGGTGTGATCTCTGTTGTAGCCAATGCATTTCCCAAGGAGTTCAGCAACATGGTGCGCAAAGCTCTGGAAATGAAATATAATGAAGCCAGGGTAATTCATTACAGTATTCTTGAGATTATTGAAAATCTGTTTATTGAAGGTAGCCCGGCAGGTATTAAAGCAGCGCTTAATATATTAGGACTGGTTCAGAATCAGGTAAGAATGCCATTAACTCCGGTAAGCAGGGCAACATATAATAAACTTTCAGAACTGATCAGGACTTTTACATCTAAGTAGTCAGTACACACCGACCGGATTCAATATCCAGTTCAACTTTCTTGTATTTTGTTTCAACCAGCTTCCCATCTGTGTACCTTACCTTGACAACATCATTTCTTCCAATTTTTCTACCAGTCCTAACAGGCTGGACAACTTTTTTCTGATCAGGTGAAGGTGGTTGCCCATCTCCTCCCCGATTCTGAAATGCCGATTGAGCCTCCATCTTTTTTTGCTCCAGATGGCTCAAATCAAGCCTCCTAGGAGCCCTGGCTTCCTGAACTTCACTGGCATCCCTAAGAGGGATAAATCCTTTAAGAAGACTTGAGACGACATCTTTATTGATGCGGTCAACCATCGTTCTAAATAATTCAAAAGATTCAAATTTATAGATCAGCAGGGGATCCTTCTGCTCGTATGATGCAGCCTGAACAGCCTGCCTCAGGTCGTCCAGTTCGCGGAGATGTTCTTTCCATGCTTCGTCACTGGTGGCCAGGACTGCAGTTTTTTCGAATGATCGCAAAATTTCTGTACCTTTTGTCTTGTAGGATTTTTCCAGATTAGCCAGTACCTGAAAAACCTTTTTACCGTCAGTTATTGGAACAACAATATTTTCATATACTTTGCCCTGCTTTTCAAATACCTGGTTTATAAC
>CAZEKO010000003.1:7449-12783 GCA_964512775.1 uncultured Bacteroides sp.
TGAAGTTTGGCATTAAGGACATTATGGGTGATATGTTTAATATTAAGCATCCTGCTCAGTAATTCTGAGATTTCAACATTGGTAGTTCCAACCAGAACAGGCCTCCCTTCTTTTACGAGCCGCACTATTTCTTCAATGACAGCATTATATTTTTCCCTTTTTGTCTTAAAAACAAAGTCTTCCCTGTCATCCCTTACAACATTCTGGTTTGTAGGGATAACCACCACATCCAGTTTATAAATATTCCAGAATTCTCCGGATTCTGTTTCTGCAGTACCGGTCATCCCTGCAAGCTTTGTGTACATTCTGAAATAATTCTGCAGTGTAATTGTCGCAAAAGTCTGGGTTGCTGCTTCCACTTTCACATTTTCTTTTGCTTCTATGGCCTGGTGCAGCCCATCAGAATATCTCCGCCCTTCCAGTATCCGGCCGGTTTGTTCATCAACTATTTTAACCTTATTATCCAGTACTACATATTCAACATCTATTTCAAAAAGGGAATAGGCCTTCAATAGCTGGTTCACCGTATGCACACGTTCCGATTTAATTGCATAATCCTGGATAAGTTTATCCTTTGCTTCAAGTTTTTCAGCCGGCGACAAATTTGATTTCTCCAGTTCTGCCACCTCACTGCCTATATCGGGTAATACAAAAAAATTAGCGTCTTCTGCAGTTGTAGTAACCAGATCATGTCCTTTATCCGTCATTTCGATTGAATTATTCTTTTCATCTATAACGAAATAAAGGTCATCCGTCACTTTGTGCATATTTTTACTATTTTCCTGCATATAGAAGTTTTCAGTTTTTAGCATGAGAGTTTTATTACCTTCCTCGCTAAGCAGCTTGATCAGAGCTTTGTTTTTTGGAAGGCCTTTATATGCCTGCAAAAGCCAAAAACCACCCTTTTCATTGTTATTATTCTCCAAAGCTTTACGGGCATCGGCTAAAATCTGGTTCACCAGTTTCCGCTGGGCATCCACAAGTCTCTGTACCTTGGGTTTGAATTCCAAAAACTGCTGATTTTCTCCCTGAGGCACAGGTCCAGAAATGATAAGTGGAGTCCTTGCATCATCAATAAGTACAGAGTCTACCTCGTCGACAATTGCATAATTATGCTTCCTTTGGACAAGATCAGCGGGACTGATGGCCATATTATCCCTCAGATAGTCGAATCCAAATTCATTATTTGTACCATATGTTACATCTGCATTGTATGCTTTCCTTCTGTTGTCGGAATTGGGCTGGTGTTTGTCAATACAATCCACCTTCAGGCCGTGAAATTCAAATATCGGCCCCATCCACTCTGCATCCCTTTTTGACAGATAATCGTTAACTGTTACTATATGTACACCTCTTCCAGTCAATGCATTCAAAAAGACAGGCAGTGTAGCGACAAGGGTTTTTCCTTCTCCAGTTGCCATTTCAGCAATTTTACCCTGATGAAGTACAACCCCACCTATCAGCTGAACATCGTAATGGACCATATCCCATGTGATAAGGTTCCCTCCTGCCATCCATTTATTATGCCAGTATGCATAGTCCCCTTTTATCTCTATACCGTCACGTGCAGCGGCAAGATCGCGATCATAATCCTGTGCTGTTACTTCCAGGGTATCATTTGATTTGAAACGGCCTGCAGTCTCTTTAATAATGGCAAATGCCACAGGCAGGACTTCCCCCATGACCTGTTCAAGTTTGACATCAATTTCCTTTTCAATTTTATCTATCCTGTCGTACATATTTTCGATCTCACCGACATCAATCTCTTCAGACTCAATTTTTCCCTTTATGCTGTTGATTTCATCTCGCTCTTCTTTTACAAAATCGTTAATCCTGCTTTTGATTTTTGCGGTTTCCTCCCTGAGCTGATCATTACTAAGCTTTACGATCCTTTCGGTTTCTTCATTGATTTTAATAAGGAGTGGTTGAATTTCACTGACGTCTTTTTCAGATTTATTACCGAATAATCCCCCGAGTATCTTATTAACTATGCTCATCCTGATAAAGTTTCTTTTAAAAAAACATACAAAATTAGTTTATTTTAGTGACTCAAAAAGCATTCCTTAACCTTTATTCAGACTAAATGTCATATATATATATCAATGATTATTTATTAATATTGCGTATTAAACTATCAGAAATCAATAAATGCGCAAAATTGCAACCATACTGACAGGGCTGCTTATTTTTCTTCCTTTAACAGCGCAAAGAAAGCCACAATATGCACCACTTAATCCGGAATACCTGAGATATATTGAAGCAAACGAGAATGGAACCCTAAAAAATGAAACTTCAGATGGATACAAATTGGAGTATATTCCAAGTCCATTGTATTTACATTTCAGAGAACGGAATAATTATGCAGTACTCAAATCTACACCCCCTTTACCTGTAACCTATAATCTTAGGGACCTGGGATTGGTAACCCCGGTCAAGGATCAGGGCGGCGGGAGTTATGGAGGTAATTGCGTGGCATTTGCTACAATGGGGAGTATTGAATCGAGGTGGCTTATGACCGGTAATGGTGAATATGATCTTTCGGAGCAAAACATTGCAGCCTGTTATGGGTATCTCTGGGGATATGGCAAAGGGGCCAACCACCAAATGGCTACGGCTTACCTGTCAAGATTGTCAGGTCCTGTCCTTGAATCACAGGACCCTTACAATCTCAAGGATCATCCCTGCAAATCAAACCTGGAACCTGTAGCACTTGTTCCCGAATCTCGCTGGCTTCCCAGTGATAATAACCTGATTAAACAGGCAATAATAGATTACGGTGCTCTTTTCTGTTCTGTTTATATTACCGACAGGGGTTTCAACGAATTATATAATACATATCTGTATACTGGAACGGCTGCGAGCAATCACGCCTGGCTGGTTGTTGGATGGGATAATAATAAGTTGGTCCCTGATGCAAATAAAGTTGGCGCATGGATTATTAAAAACAGCTGGGGTTCAGAATGGATGGATAGTGGATACGTTTACTGTTCCTATGCTGATTCCAGGATTATGTCGGATGTAGCATATTACCCTGAAAGATGGGATAATAAAAAGGTTGATACAATATATCTTTATGATTATCTGGGTGCAATTTCATCAAGTGGTTATGGGGAATATATCGCATATGGTCTGGCAAAGTATACTGCTCCGGAGGAACAACTTATTACGAAAATTGGGACCTTCATCAATTCTGAGGGGACTATTCTGGATATTGAAATCTGGGAAGATTTCGATGGTGAGGTCCTGTCCGGTCTATTGAATTCAAAATATAATGTTTACAAAGAATTCCCGGGCTTTTACACTTTTGATCTGCCCACCTATGTTAACGGTGATTTTTACATAAAGATTAAATATTATACTCCAGGTTTTGAATACCCAATACCCATTGAACAATTTATTAATGAATATGCAGATCCTGTGATTGACACATCTGTGAACTGGATCAGTCCCGATGGTATCAACTGGAATTCCTGTAATCCCGATTCCACAGATGATGGTGAGAACCTGACTATACGGGCTTATGCTGTTAATTTGAATTCTCCAATGGCATTGTTTGAATCCAATAAGGAGAAAGTATGTCTTGAAAGCAGCGTCTTATTTACATTTCTCGAAAATGATACTGTCACCTCTTATAATTGGAATTTTGGTAAAGATGCTTCACCAGCAACCGCAGATACCAGAGGACCACACAATGTTATATACAGTTCCGAGGGACATAAAACCATAAGTCTTTCAGTGGAAGGCCCTAACGGAACAGATACCCTGGTGCGTTATGACTATATTAATGTTATTGATAAGATAGAAGTGTTCATACCTGAATCATCAGCAAAAATTCCTGTCGGGATGCCTTTTAAAATAACCGCATTTGGAGCCGACAATTATATCTGGCAGCCAGATACCTACCTTGATAAAAATTGGGGGCAAACAGTTACTGCGACTCCGGTTTTGCCCGGTGAATATAAATATGTTGTAACAGGTTATCAGGGATCATGTTTCGATTCAGCTACATTTACTCTGAGTGCCAAAGTAAGACCAATAAACGATAACGTCTGCGATGCCCTCGAGATTTATCCAGGCGGATGGATAGGTACCTACCCTGGAGGTGAATTCCTTAATAATATAAATGCGACAAAAGAACCGAATGAACCCGCTCCACCGGAAGGTAAATGTACTGACCCAATGCACTGGTGTGATGAAGGCGGGGTACAAAACAGCGTTTGGTTCTGGTTCACTGCAACATCACACGGCATTGTATCTTTTGATACTGAAGGATTTGATCAACAGATAGCTATTTATCGTGCTGATACCTGTGCTGATATTCTTGACAACAATTATACTTTGGTTGCAGCGAACGACGATTATTACCCAAAGGAAAAACTGTATGCATGTGCACTGGAATCAGTCACGGTAATACCAGGGAAAAAGTATTTTGTCCAGATAGATGGCAGTGCCGGTGGTACAGAGGGATATTTCAGTATGATCTTCTGGGATTATCCAATGGGAATGGACATAAAGAAAGAATTACCATCCCTGGAATTTTATCCAAATCCTGGGACAGGAATTTTTAATTTCAGAATTGATAATCCTTCCAGTCAATCCACTATTCTTGAAGTATTCAGTCCAAACGGACAGGCTGTCCTCAAACAGAATTATGAAATACGATCCGGGATGTTTGAATCATCATTTGACCTGACAGGTAATCCACCCGGGATATACATGGTAAGGTTTATTTCCGGTGGCAAAGTAATACACGAAAAAGTAATTTTGCAGTAATATAAAGGTACAGTGCCACTTTATTTAAGCGAAGATTTTGGTAGAGCCCCTCTGCCAATTCTAAGCTTCACTTACGGCACCAGCTGATGGTCTCCTCAGGCTCATTATATCGCGATCAAACAAGTACATATTCTGTGTTCCCACAAGCCCGAGTTTATCAATGATCTCCCTGGCAGATGCTTCTTCTTCAATCTGCTCATTAACAAACCATTGTATCCAATTATGGGTAGTAAAATCCTTCTGGTCGATGCATACTCCTACAATGTCATTGATTGAAGCTGTAATATATTGCTCATGTTCAAGAACCTGGTTGAACATTTCTTTGATTCCAGCATATTTTGCCGGTGGCAATTTAATAACCGGGATTACAGCCTTGCCATCCCGTTCATTGATATAATGAACAATTTTGAGCATATGGAAACGTTCTTCCTCTGCCTGTGCATAAAGCCAGTCAGCAATTCCCTTGAATCCTGAATTTTCTGCCCATGAAGCCATAGCCAGATACAAATGAGAAGAATATCCTTCCTTCTCAACCTGCTCATTTAATATTTTTTCAACTTT
>CAZEKO010000003.1:12883-37619 GCA_964512775.1 uncultured Bacteroides sp.
ATAATTTCCATACCAAATTCAGATGTTTTCAGTTTTGTTGCTCCCTCCATCAATCGTTCAAAATCGTATGTAACACGACGGCTTAAAATGGTTTTCTGAAGACCATTAACTATCATGTCTGCAGCTTCCTGCCAACCCAGATATTCGAGCATCATAACACCTGATAATATGAGGGATCCGGGATTGACCATATCCTTACCTGCATATTTAGGGGCAGTCCCGTGAGTTGCTTCAAACACAGCATGTCCAGTGATGTAATTAATATTTGCACCCGGGGCAATTCCTATGCCTCCAACAATTGCTGCAAGAGCATCCGAGATATAATCACCGTTCAGATTTAAAGTGGCAATAACAGAATATTCAGACGGTCTTGTGAGAATCTGTTGCAAAAACGCATCTGTTATAACATCCTTAATAATAATTTTTCCTTCACTGATGGCTTTTTGTTGTTCCATAACTGCAAACTCATTTCCCTTTTCCGCTGCCAGTTTGTCATATTGTTGCCATGTAAAAACATCCTTTCCAAATTCACTCTCTGCTAATTCATATCCCCACAGCTTAAACTGGCCTTCCGTAAATTTCATAATATTACCCTTATGAACCAGGGTAACAGATGGTTTCTTATGATTTATTGCATAATTAATCGCTGCCCTGACCAGTCTTTCACTACCTTCTTTTGAAACCGGCTTAATTCCGATTGATGATGAGCCGGGAAATCTTATTTTTGTTACATTCAATTCTTCAAGCAGGAAGCTAATGATTTTTTTAGCTTCCGGTGTGCCTGTCATCCATTCAATGCCTGCATATATATCTTCTGAATTTTCCCGGAAGATTATCATATCGGTTTTTGAGGGATCTTTTACTGGTGAAGGCACACCCTGGTAGTACCTGACGGGACGTATACAAACATACAGATCAAGCAATTGCCTGAGTGCTACGTTAAGTGATCTTATCCCCCCTCCTACCGGTGTAGTCAAGGGGCCTTTAATAGCAACAATATACTCCTTGATGGCATCTAATGTTTCCTGTGGAAGCCATTCTCCGAATTGCCGGAATGCTTTTTCACCCGCATAAACTTCTTTCCAGATTATACGACGTTTCCCGGCATATGCTTTTTCTACTGAAGCATCAAAAACTTTCACAGATGCTGCCCAGATATCCGGACCGGTACCATCGCCTTCTATAAAAGGAACAACAGGACTATCTGGTACAACAAGTTTGTTGTTTTCAAACCTGATCCTTTGCTCATTCATAAAGTAATGTATAATAATTTATTATGTGAACTAATCAAGATCAAGATTAAATTCCTGCTTGAGTTTTCCAAGGTCGGGATTCTTTCTAAGCATATAATCAAACTTTTCCTGAGCGGTATATAATCTGGGTTGTTTCCCTTTTTCCGTTTTGACAGAGGAGGTCAGAATGATCAGTTCATTATTAAGTTTTTCTTTCAAATAAACAAGCAAATCCTGCCTGATATCCCTTTGAAACTCGTCCTGTTGAATTGTATTATCCAATATTAGGTCAATATTTTGATCGTCTTTTCTTTCAGGCAGGTGTCCCTTTAATGTATTATACATCCGGGGTTTGTCTGTTCTGATCTTTTCTGCGAATTCATTCCAGGCAGTCAATAATTCCTCATTAGTGAAATAATCTGATACAATTTCAATTTCATCTTCAGGTATACCAACAGGAATATCAGGATCAACAGCTGGGCTGTCATTACCATTTAGGGCATCCCGGATCGAGTAACTTTGGGATATTTTTTCTTTTTCAACCGATTTTTGATCCGTTGACTCAGGTTTTTCTGATTTAGTCCTTTTTGATTTTTTAGCTTCCAGGGGTTTTTCAGTATCCGGAACCGGATCATTTACCTGGTCGGGACTCCCCTGCTCTGTTGACTTTGCTATCTTTCCAGGAACAGTAGATGCATCAGATGGAACTTCCGGAGTCAGTATTGTTTTTTTTTTACTGTCAGCTATCTGACACAATCTGATCAGGGCAAGTTCGATATGTAATTTTTGATTGCGACTGGATTTATAATAGATATCTGCATTATTGCATATATCAAGGGCTTTGTAAATAAATTCCTGGTCTGTTCTGGCAGATTGTTTCAGGTAATTATCTCTAATTGTTGCGCCAACCTCAAGAAGCTGCAAAGTTTCGGGATCCTTTGAAACAAGAAGATCTCTAAGGTGTCCGCTCAGACCGACAATAAAATTATGTCCGTCAAAACCCTTTCCAAGGATTTCATTGAACACAAGCAAAGATCCCGACATATTTCCTTCAAGGAACATTTCTGTCAGCTTGAAATAATAATCATAATCCAGAACATTCAGGCTCCGGATTACATCCTGATACGTAATCTTTTTATCAGAATAACTAACCATCTGATCAAAAATCGAAAGGGCATCACGCATGGCGCCATCTGCTTTAAGGGCTATTATGTTCAGCGCATCAAGTTCGTATTCAACACCTTCTTTGCCAGCAATTTTTTCAAGATGGGCAACAATATCATGAACCTGTATTCTGTTAAAGTCAAAAATCTGGCATCGGGAAAGAATAGTTGGAATGATTTTTTGTTTTTCTGTAGTAGCCAGAATAAATATAGCATATGATGGAGGTTCCTCGAGAGTTTTTAGAAATGCATTGAATGCCTGGGCAGACAACATGTGAACCTCATCTATAATAAAAATACTGTATTTTCCGGCCTGTGGTGGTATACGTACACGTTCATTAAGGCTCCTTATACCATCGACTGTATTATTGGAAGCTGCATCCAGTTCATGAATATTGAATGCCCTCATTTCGTTGAAGGAAATACATGAATCACAACTGTTACATGCTTCAGCTTCAGTGGAAATATTAGTACAATTTATAGTTTTTGCAAAAATCCTGGCACAGGTTGTTTTACCCACACCCCTTGGTCCGCAGAAAAGATAAGCATGCCCGATTTTATTAGTTTTAATAGCATTCCTCAGGGTAACAGTTATTGTCTCCTGCCCTATTACAGTGGAAAATATCTCAGGCCTGTACTTTCTTGCCGATACAATAAAATTCGCCATTTTTATTAAAACTGAGGGATAAAATTATAAAATTTTAGGTGCTGCCTGAAACTGGATCTGATTATTTTTTTGTCAAACTGGAAAAAGTTCATATTTTTGCGTCCTGTTTTTAAACCAAATATGTTTTAATTATGTTGAACCACTATGAAACCGTTTTCATTACTACTCCCGTTTTATCTGAAAGCCAGATGAAGGAAGCGGTTGAAAAGTTCAAAGGTATTCTTACCGATAATGATGCACGGATTGTGCATGAAGAAAACTGGGGTCTGCGTAAACTTGCTTACCCAATTCAAAAGAAATCAACAGGATTTTATTACCTGATCGAATTTGAATCAGAAGGAAACCTGATTGATAAGCTTGAAACTGAATATCGGAGAGATGAACGGATCATTCGATTCCTTACTGTCAGGCTTGATAAATATGGTAAAGAGTATGCTGAACGAAAAAGAAGTAAAAAAGCTGAAGAAGCTGAAAAGACCAAGGAGGAAAAATCATGACAGAGAATCAATCCGAAATCAGGTATCTCACCCCACCATCGGTTGAGATCAGGAAAAAAAAGTATTGCCGCTTTAGAAAAAACCGGATTAAGTACATTGACTACAAAGATCCGGAATTTCTAAAGAGATTTGTCAATGAACAGGGGAAGATTTTACCCCGGCGTGTGACGGGAACATCCCTGAAATATCAGAGAAAAGTTGCTACTGCTATCAAGCGGGCTCGGTATATTTCTCTACTGCCTTATGTAACGGATCTTTTAAAATAAACCAGGGAGGGAAAATCATGTACGTTATTTTAAAACAGGATGTACCAAACCTTGGGCATAAGGATGACATCATCACAGTCAAAAATGGTTATGCGCTGAACTATCTGATTCCAAAAGGCCTTGCAGTTAATGCCACTCCATCGCTTCGTAAAATGCATGAAGAACTGCTAAGGCAAAGAGCCCATAAAGAGGAAAAGATCCGTCAGGAAGCACGTGAAATTGCTGATAAGATTAAGCTTTTGAAACTTACTATTGGTGCCAAAACCAGTACCAAGGGAAAGATTTTCGGTTCAGTTAATACAATTCAGATATCTGAAGCACTTAAAAATGAAGGTTTTGTAATTGACAGAAAAGACATTACCATTAAGGAAGAACTGATAAAAGAAATCGGTAATTATACTGCCACTATCATGCTTCACAGGGATGTCTCTGTTGAAATACCTTTCGAAATCGTAGCGGAATAGAAATTATCCGCTATGATTTCATAGCAATAGCTTCAATTTCTATTGAAGCACCAAGAGGTAAATTCGAAACTTCATAAGCAGCTCTGGCTGGTGGTTCACTATCAAAATAAACCGCGTATTCTGCATTCATTTCCCTGAAGTTGTCTAAATCTTTTAACAAACAAGTACATTTTACGACATCATCTTTTGAATATCCTCCGGCATTAAGTATGCTGTCAATATTCTTTAAAACCTGTCGGGTTTGTTCCCGGATATTGCCGGATATTATTTCCCCTGTTTCGGGATTAACCGGGATCTGCCCCGAAACGAAAAGTATTCCCCTGTTCTCAATTGCCTGGGAGTATGGACCAACAGGTTTTGGGGCATTTCCTGTATAAATAACTTTTTTCATTTTGTTGGTATTTGCCATTTTGCATTAGAAGTTATCGTACCAGTTATCCCCCTGCTCATATTTAAGATCCCGAAGGATAGCTGACTTTATATTTATCTGAAATGAATAGGAACGGTATGTACCAAACGGAACCATCGTTATCTGCATCTCCCAGCAATGAAGATCGCGGTAAATATTAATGTTTGTCATACTGACTTTCTTGTTAGTAAAATCATAACCTGAATTAAATCCAATCTTCCATTTAGGGGTAAGGCTCAGGTCACCTCTGACCCTAAGGGATTGAATAAATTCAGGTTTCTCTTTTGTTTTAGTGTAATTGAAATTATAATCAATCCCCAGAGACCAGGGGACATTGAAATCTACATACTGGCCATAGAAATCCTCTTCACCCGTCATAGTAGGTTCAGTAGCTCTGACTGTTGGATCGCTTTCCTGGTCATCACGGGCCGAACCTGATTTGCCCTGTTTTGATTTAAAATTAACGCCAGTGGAAAAATCAAAGTTTGTCATCCTGATAAGCTGATGTCTGTCTTTCAACAAACTGGTATTAATAGATCGCCGTGTACCATATTTATCAACTACATAAGAATATGGATCGAATCTTCCACTAAATCTAATGCTCACCAATCTCTTAAACAAGCTTGTGTTGCCAGACATTGATATAGGTGCCCATCGCATCGAATCCTTAAAAATATCATAACGTGTCGAGAAATTTAAGTTATCCAGCAGTTTCACTTTTTTGACTTCTTCAGTTGTATCTGATCCTGGTTTTAGTTTCATCTCAATATTATTCATCAGGGATAAAGAAACGGATCCCTGCCGACCGCTTAAGACTGGCGTTCTGTATATAGATTCATCGAAAAGTGAATAGGTTCTGGTCTTACCGGTGGAATCGATAACAACAGTTTGATAATAATTTGGAATCTTACCCTTCATGTCCGGGGTATAACTGAAAGATGCCCTGGGAGTCATCACATGTCGTATGGCATCAATAGGTGACTTTTCCCTGAATGTATACATCCCAAAAATCTTCGGACTGAAATCAATGCTAAGGGAAGGCACATAAGCATGAGCATATTTAAGCTCCTGTATTGTATCAATGACAAAAGTATCGACACGAATATCAGTGTTTGGATATTGATAATCTTCAATGTACCTGGGATGTATTGTTTTCGTGAAAATCACACCTGTATAACGCAGATTTGGAGAAATGGTGAAATAGTTAAGGGCTTTTAAATTGAGACTTACTGGTATATTATGCTGGTAAGCATTGTTGAAATCACTTAACCTTGATGAAAAAAGCAAAGTATCATTAGTGTTAAGCCTGTTCTCAAGGGTAGAAGAATAGCTTATCTGGATATCTTCATACCACTTTGATTTTCCTGCCCTGTTTTTACCTCTAAATGGATATATCCGGTTCATGTTCAAGGACATAGAAGGGAGCCGTAAATTCATTGACCGATCTATACTGTTCTGAGTGGCATTTGCACTTGCATTAAAGTTAAACGGAGAATTGGGCCATACTTTAGAAAATGTAACACTTGACTGTTTTGTACTGCGCATTACATTGTTAATATTCCTGGTATGGTTTTTATCATACGTACCTGTAGTGAAATTAACATTCGCGCTGAAACGCCTGTTAGGATTAGCTTTGGAATCCTGGTTGTGCGACCAGACGAATGCAAAATCCTTTGACTTGGAATAATTAATTTCTTTTTCCCCCATGACGTTTTCATAATAGCTAAAGCTGAAACTTCCATTGTATTTATATCTTTTCCTGTAGCTCGATCCTAATCTTGCACCCCATGTACCATTAGTAAAAATATCGGCTGTAATTCTTAAGTCTAAGAAATCCGATATAGCAAGATAATATCCACCATTACGGAGGTAAAATCCTCGTTTGGATTCTTCTCCATACTGAGGGATAAGGACTCCTGATTTATTGGTTTTTGTAGTCGGGAAAAATCCGAAGGGGATTCCTATTGGTAGAGGAACATCCGCAATAACAAAATAAGCAGGTCCCGAGACAATCTTATCTCCAGGAATAGACTTTGCCTTTGTAAGTGCAATCCAAAAATGAGGGTGCGGAAGGTCGCAAGTCGTATACTTACCATCTTTAAGATGAATTTCATTATTGGGCTGTCTTTTTGTTATGCTACTGTGAAGAAAGCCCCCCTCCTGTTCACTGAAAATCTGCTTTATAATTCCTTTTTTAGTCCTGAAATTATAAGATATGGTATCAGATTGAAATGTCTCGGATCCCTGAGTGAAAACAGGTTTTCCGGTTGATACTCCTGATGAATCTGTAGTACCTCTGGCAAATACGATTTCTTTAGCCATATCAAATTCGATTACGGCAGCTTTAAGTACAATATCCTTATACTTTACTTCTCCATCCCCAAAAAGATATACCTTTTTTTCACCAAGAGCATAAATTAAAGAGTCTTTAGCAGTATATTCCACCGGGGAATCTATTGCTTCCGTTTTTTTTGCTTCCCGGGTGGTATCCGGATTAGTGATTTTATGAACAGTATCAGGTAATGAAATCGGGTTGATTGTATCAGGAACCACAGTATACCCTTCAACACTCAATGAATCCTTTGCCAGTTGAGAATTTTGGGCAACAATAATGTTCCCCCACAGGAGGAATATCAGTGTTAGTAAATGGTTTGGCAGTAATTTTGAATACAATTCAGATATACTATTTTTGTACCGGCTAAATAAATAACTGATAAATCTGGATAAAATTATCAAATAAAACGCTGCATACAACGTTTGGTAACAGATGAATAAACGGATTTTTCAACTAATTCTTATTCTTTCGGGGATCATTCTCCATTATTCAGGGAAATGCGCCTATGATAATCCAAGGAATACCGTTCAGGTTGTTGTAATAGATGCCGGACATGGAGGAGAAGATCCTGGCGCACTTGGTAAATTAGCTCATGAAAGTAATATAGTATTGGCAATTGCTTTAAAAGTTGGTAAATATATCGAAGAGAACTTTCCGGACGTAAAAGTCATCTATACCAGGGATAAAGATATTTTTATTCCCCTTTATGAGCGGGCTGACATAGCAAATAAAGCAAAAGCAGACCTTTTTATATCTATCCATGCAAACTACGCAAATAGTAATAAAGTTTCAGGAACAGAAACTTATGCACTAGGTGCTCACAGAAGCGAACAAAACCTTGAAGTTGTTATGAAGGAGAACTCTGTTATTACTCTTGAAGAGGATTATACTATAAATTATGAAGGATTTGATCCGAATTCATCAGAATCATATATTATATTCTCCCTGATGCAAAATATCCATCTTGAACAGAGTCTCACTTTCGCATCTTATGTTCAGAACCAGTTCAGGGAAAGAGTTTCGCGCATTGACCGGGGGGTAAAACAGGATATTTTTCTTGTTCTGTGGAGGACAACCATGCCAAGTGTTCTTATTGAAACAGGTTTTATTACCAATGCTTCAGAAGAAAAGTACCTGATGTCTGAGGATGGACAAACCTACCTGGCTTCTGCCATATACAGGGCATTCAAAGAATATAAGCTCGATATTGAAAACAAAAGCCTGTTCAATTCAATTCAGCAAAAAACTGAAATCACTCCTGGTAATAATTTAGCAACAGATGATATCCCAGAAAATATAACCGTCTTCATGGTGCAGATTGCATCTTCTGCTAATCAACTTCAGGAAAACGATACTTTATTCAATGAATTCAGAAACCTGAAAGTTATTACTAAAGACAACTCATATAAATACCTCTCCGGAAATTTTTCTACATATCAGGAAGCTATCGACTATTCAAAAACCTTATCTGACAGGTATCCCGGGGCATTCGTAGTCGCAGTAAAAAATAATAAAATAATCCCGCTAAAAGAAGCGTTGCAAGATTAATTTTATTATATTTATTGATCGCGCATTAAGCAGTCAAACGTTCTCAGTTCTACATGAAAATTTCCATTGAAGTTAAAATTGGAATAATTGTTACCGTTGCTATCGCAGTGGTTATATGGGGAATAAATTTCTTAAAAGGTAGAAACATCCTCAAACCTGCAAATAAATATTATGCATTTTATGAAAATGTGGGAGGGCTGGATAAAAATGCGAAAGTATATTTGAAGGGATTTCGGATAGGACAGGTTGATGAAATATATCTTGATGAAGATGACTCCGATGTGCTGACTGTTGTTATGAGCATAAATAAACCTTTTAAAATTCCTTATAAGTCTGTTGCAGAAGTTTACAGTGCAGATCTGATGGGAACTAAGGCGATCAGGATAATCAATGCAGGATCTGATCAGATGCACAAACCCGGAGACACTTTGTTGACAAATTTTTCTGCGGGACTTGAACAACAAATCCAGGATCAGATTATTCCACTTAAAAATAAAGCAGAAAAACTGATTGAAACAGTTGACTCACTTCTGCAGGATTTAAATTATATTTTTGATGAGCAGGCAAAAAGTTCCCTTCATGAATCTATCCTGAACCTGGAAAGAAGTACCGGGCGACTTGACCAGATGTTAACTGATGATGGCAAGCTGAGTAAAATGATTAGTAATATTGAATCAATTACATCAAATATTCAAAATAACAATGATAAAATTGCGTATGCAATTTCAAACCTCTCTTCAATCTCTGATTCTGTTGCAGGTGCTGAACTCAGATCTGCCATAAACAGGGCAAATGAATCACTGGATCAAACTCATCAGATTCTCCAAAAAATCAACAACGGAGAAGGCAGTATCGGATTACTGGTGAATAACGATTCCCTGTATTATAATCTTGAATCATTGACAGGAGAAATTGACAGACTAATGAAAGATCTGCAGGAAAATCCAAAAAAATATATTCACGTTTCAGTTTTTGGAGGATCCGGGAAAAAAAAGCAGGAAAATAAATAACTGATCAGGATAAAAAGAAAGGATGTTGAACAGCTGTTGTAATTTTTTTCTTTAATTAATAAATATAAATAATTAACTGACAATTTATTAAGGCATAAATAATCTAATTCACTATGTTTCAGATCGTTGTATTTTTTTTATTTTTTTATTTTTTTTAAAAACCTGATAATAAAAACCATATAGTTTTTTTAATATAAGCAAGTCATTTATCACTTTTTTTTTAATTTTTTTTTCACAAACTTGGAAGTTCTTTTATAACGAAATTTTATCAACATTTTAAATAAATTTAAGTATGCATGAAGAGGTCTGGAACAGATGCCTGAAAGTTATTAAGGATAATGTGCCATCGATTAGTTTCCGGACATGGTTTGAACCCATTGTCCCGGTTAAACTGGAAAATAATATTTTGACGATTCAGGTACCCAGTCCTTTTTTCTATGAATACCTCGAAGAACAGTACATTGATATTCTCCGCAAAGTATTACGTAAGGAACTTGGATATGAGGCTAAATTAGAATACAGTGTTGTTATGGAGAATAACGGGCAATCAAATTCAAAGCCCTATACTGTTAAATTACCTGCACGAAATCAAAGGGAAATTAAAAACAGGCCCGTATCTGTTCCTATTGATGCTGATGGAACTACCATTAAGAATCCTTTCATTATACCTGGTCTGAAAAAGCTTAATATTGATCCTCAGCTTAACTCGGAATATTCATTTGCCAATTTTATTGAAGGTGATTGTAACCGTTTGGCCAGGTCAGCCAGTTATGCAGTCGCAAATAATCCGGGTGGAACTGCATTCAACCCTCTTTTGATTTACGGAGATTCAGGTTTGGGCAAAACTCATCTTGCTCAGGCAATTGGTATCCAGGTAAAGGAAAAATTCCCTGAGAAAACAGTTCTGTATGTGAACGCCACTAAGTTTCAAACCCAATTTGTTGATTCAATAAGGAATAATAATAAAAATGATTTCCTGCACTTTTACCAGATGATTGACACTCTTATAATTGATGATGTTCATGAATTTGCAGGTAAGGAAAAAACACAGGATACCTTTTTTCATATTTTCAATCATTTGCATCAATCAGGAAAACAGCTGATCTTAACTTCAGATAAACCGCCTGTTGAATTACAGGGACTTGAACAGCGACTCTTATCCCGTTTTAAATGGGGTTTATCTGCAGATTTACAGACGCCGGATTATGAAACAAGGATTGCCATCCTTAAACATAAGACTTATAAGGATGGTATAGAGTTACCGGAAGAAGTTATTGAATATATTGCAACTCATATAACCGAAAATATTAGGGAACTTGAAGGTGCATTAATTTCACTTCTGGCTCAATCAACTCTTAATAAAAAAGAAATTACTCTCGATCTTGCCAAGGATATGATCGATAAGTTGATCAAGAATACTAAACGGGAGATATCTATTGACTATATACAAAAAATAGTCTGTACATATTTCAACATACCGCTTGATCAGATTCAGTCTAAGACAAGGAAACGTGAAATTGTTCAGGCACGGCAGGTAGCAATGTACTTCTCCAAAAATATGACCAAGGCTTCATTGGCCACTATTGGTTCCCAGATCGGGGGGAAAGATCATGCCACAGTCCTGCATGCCTGTAAAACAGTCAACAACCTGATGGATACAGATAAAAGATTCCGGCTGCAGGTCGATGAAATTGAAAAAAAACTCAAAGTATGATCTTTCAATTTAAAAACAGGTTCTTTAGGGAGCCTGTTTTTTTTTGTACCTTATCGCAGGAAGTACAATGCAATGAATGACACCGGGATATATTCGACAATCAAAGAGCCCTCACAAGGTATATACAAAGAAAAGGGCAGTAAATTTCTTTCTTTCGCCTTCCCTGTTTCCAGCCTTGAACGAGTAAATGAAATCCTGGGAAAACTAAGAAAAGAACATCATGCAGCAAAACACCATTGCTATGCTTATAATATAATTGGAACCGAATCAGATCATGTCAGAACAAATGACGATGGGGAGCCCCCGAGCACAGCAGGCAAACCCATTCTGGGGCAGATTACTTCTTTTGGCCTTATAAATGTTATGGTTGTTGTAGTGCGGTATTTCGGTGGCACACTGCTTGGTAAAGGAGGGCTGATACGAGCGTACAAAAATGCCGCGGCAGATGCACTTAGCCATGCAAGTATCATTCAGGTTATACCAAAAGATGTGTACCAGGTCACATCCGATTATAAAAACATAAACGAAATCATGAAAATAATCGGTGATGGTGAATCTGAAATTATTTCGAGTGATTACGGAGACTATGCGGTTATAAAGATTAAAACACCGTCCAGCAGGGCTGCTAAAATTATAGGCAAAATTAACCGTGTTGAAGGTATTAAGATTGAACCTCTGGGCAGAGCATAAAAAAATGCCTTAAATTACAAATGCCTAAAGTGCCTAAAAATGAATGTAACATTAAACTAACAAAATATTAAATACATGGTAGGAAAAAGTCTTATTTCAATTAATGATTATTCAAAAGAGAATTACATGCGTATTCTTGAGCTGGCTGAAGAGTTTGAAAAAAATCCAAAACAAAATCTCTTACAGGGTTATGTTATAGCCACGCTGTTCTTTGAACCATCAACAAGGACCAGGTTAAGTTTTGAGAGTGCAATAAACCGCCTTGGTGGCAGAGTAATCGGTTTTGCAGAAGCTGGCATCACCAGTGCTACAAAAGGGGAATCCCTGCGTGATACAATAAAAACCGTAAGCAATTATTGTGACCTTATAGTTATGCGTCATCCACTTGAAGGCAGTGCCAGATTTGCCAGTGAAGTTGCAGGTGTTCCTGTTATTAATGCAGGAGACGGTGCGAATCAGCATCCCACACAAACTCTCCTTGACCTTTATTCTATTAATAAAACTCAGGGGAAACTTGATGATCTTAATATTTTCATGGTGGGAGACCTGAAATACGGCAGAACGGTCCATTCCCTACTGATGGCTATGTCAAAATTCAAAACTACCTTCAATTTTATTTCACCTGATGAACTTAAGATGCCAGACGAGTACAAGTTATACCTTGACAACCTGGGATTAAAATATTATGAGCACAAGGATTTTACAGAAATTATTTCCCGTGCGGATATAATTTATATGACAAGGGTTCAGAAAGAAAGATTTTCAGATCCCATTGAATATGAGAAGGTAAAAAACACATATGTACTGAAGAACCGCATGCTTGAAAATACCAGGGAGACTATGAAAATTCTGCATCCGCTTCCCAGAGTGAATGAAATAAGCGAAGATGTAGATGAGAATATGAAAGCATATTATTTTACGCAGACTTTAAACGGAGTCTATACAAGGATGGCGATAATTACATCTATTCTGGGACTAAAATAATTTAAATATGAAAGAAAAAAAGGAACAACTGGTTGTCAGTGCTATTAAAGATGGAACTGTTATTGACCATATTCCCGCAAGATTACTATTTAATGTAATCGATATTCTGGGACTGACAAAAATTGAAAACCAGATTACATTTGGAACAAACCTTGAAAGTAAAAAGTTGAATAAAAAAGCGATCATCAAAGTCAGTGAAGTTTTTTTCAGGAAAGATGACCTTGACCGGATTGCGCTTGTTGCTCCACAGGTCAAAATTAATATTATCAAAGATTATGAAGTAGTCGAGAAAAAGGTCGTAGAAGTCCCCGACAGGATTGAAGGCATTGCGAAATGTGTCAATCCAATGTGTATTACCAATAATCAGAATGTTCAGACGAAGTTCGAAGTAATTTCAAAAGAACCCGTTTCACTGAAGTGTCAGTATTGCGAAAAAATCACTGATTCCAATAATATTGTAATTCTCTCCGATAAATAGGTTGAAGCCTCTTCATCTTAACCTTTCAGCCAATCTGACCAGGTTTTCATCTTTCCTGATGCCCCGGAATGCAAGGTAAGTGAGAATGAGAGCGATGATAGGGAACAGAAATGATAGTTCAGGTTTGTAATCAACACCGGGGACTTTTTTTACAAAAAATGCAAGATGGTATATGTAAAGGCCGACAAGCCCCGCAAGTAATACCATATTAATTATACATAATCTGGCCTGAATTATCCTTCTTTTAAAAAGAAATATAGATATAATATAAAGGCATACAATGACGGAAACAAGGATTAAAACCGGGATTGCAGGTAAAATCAGGCTTCCGGAAACATCATCGTAAAATCCGGTAATCCTGAATATGACATGCTGACTGTTGCCATAAGTCAGTTCAGCTACTGGCACCAGGAAAATTAATGCAATAAGAACCAGTGAAGCAAACAAATAAAGTGTCTGTATACGCTGGATCATAATTTTAGATTATTGGCCCCCAAGTATAAGGGGTAAACCTTTATCTCCGCTCCCAACAATAATAACTTTCGTGTTTGGTGACTTAGCAATCTCAAGTGTTGCTTCAATACCCCGCAGAGTAATAATATTTTCCGTCAGACTTAAATTTACAACCCTGTTATAATTTGCAATACCCTGAGCTTCTATAAGTTTCCTGTCTGCTTCCAGTTTTTCTCTTTGATTAATAAATGTCATTGCAAGAGCTTCCTGTTCGCTAGTTAATTTGGTTTCAATTGCGGTTTTGATTTGCGGGGGCAGATTGATGGACCGGATAAGCAATGCACGCATATCTATAAAGTTGTCACGAAGGACTTGCTTTGATTCTTCAATGATAGTATTTTCAACTTCCATACGTTTGGTTGAGTAAATCTCTTCTGCGGTATATCGCCCCATTACTTTTCTGACAGCTGATCTGACTTCAGGGATTACAAGTGTATTTACATAATTAATTCCAAATGTTTCATGAAGATGACCGATCCTGTCATATAGAGGATTAAACCTGACAGTAACATCAACATTTACCGACATTCCATTTTTAGCAAGAACATCCATTGTCTCTTCACGTTGTTGTTCCTTTACATCATACATATTCAGAACATTCCAGGGAGCTATGACTACCAGTCCCGTTTGTCGTATATGTTCTTTATCCAGTAATCCTGATATTGACTTAAAAACCACTCCACGTTCCCCGGGCTTAATAATATGAAACATACGGTTACCGAAGATTATCAGGAAAACTATAGAGAGTATCGCTAAAATAATAATTGTAATTCGTGGCTTTTTCATATTGATGGATTTAAAATTTTTTATAAGGCACTAAAATTACATCATTTTTAGCTCTGATAAGTACTTATAATTGTTTTTTTGGTTAATAAATGCTTAGCAATTGATATACAAATAAATACTATATTTAACACGATGCATCCCTGAAACCACTATGAAAAAGGACAAACCCTCTGATTTGATGCTGAATCCCGATGGAAGTGTCTACCATCTGCATCTGACACCATCAGAAGTAGCCCGGGATGTCATACTTGTGGGTGATCCTGACCGGGTTAACAGAGTGTCATCTTTATTCGACCCAATTGAGGTCAGGAAACAAAACAGGGAGTTCTGTACTCATACAGGATATTTAAAAGGCAAAAGAATCACTGTTTTGTCGACAGGTATTGGAACGGATAACATTGATATTGTATTAAATGAATTAGATGCACTGTTCAATATTGATATGGATTCCGGTTTTCATAAAGAAGAACTCACCATGTTGAATTTCATAAGGATAGGTACGACCGGAGGAATGCAGGAAGACATCCCGCTTAATTCTTTTATCCTTTCAAGGATGGCTGCAGGATTTGATGGCGTCCTGAACTTTTATCAAAACAGGGATAAAGTATCAGACCTTGATGCAGAGGAACAATTTAAAGTCTATACATCATGGGGAAAGCAGCTTCCCGCTCCCTATTTTGTCAGATCTTCAGATATTTTGTTTGACAAATTAAACCACAATGTAGTTTCAGGCATTACTATCTCGGCTCCCGGATTTTACGGTCCACAGTGCAGAACAATGCGATTGAATCCTGCAGATCCCGGACTCAATGTAAAAATCAATTCATTCCGTTATAAAGGTATGCGAATTACTAATTATGAAATGGAAAGTTCAGCATTATTTGGTCTTGCTTCCCTGCTCGGTCATCAGGCTGTTTCTATTTGTGCAATGATCGCAAACCGGATTACGGGAGAATTTACAAAGGATTATTTACCCGTAATAGATAAATTAATTAGCTTTACACTCAGACAAGCATTCTGATATTAATCAATTAGTTATGAATCCAAGAGAAATACAGGCTATGATTAATCTACTTGAGGACCCTAACGAAGATGTTTTCAATACGGTTTTCAGTAATTTGCTTGATAAGGGACCTGAAATAATTCCTGAACTTGAAAAAGCCTGGGAAAATTCAGCAGATGAGTTTCACCAGGAAAGGCTTGAAGATCTTATTCAGAAAATACATCAGAAAGAAATTGAAAAAGATCTTATTAATTGGATAAAGTCTGATAATTCGGATATCCTTCGTGGTGCCTTTCTTATTGCCAGACTTCAATATCCTGACCTTAGATTCTCAGATATAAATGAACCAATAGAAAAAATCAAAAATGATGTCTGGCTCGAACTTAACGAAAAGCTTACAGCCCTTGAAAAGGTTAAGGTTATGAACCACATATTATTTGATGTCCATAAATTTTCTAAGAATATTGCAAATCCGGTTAATCCACAAAATTCATATTTAAATCAGGTCATTGAGACCAAAAAAGGGAATTCGTTCTCAATTGCTATAATGTACCTTGCTATAGCACAAAAGTTGGGATTGCCTGTGTTGGGAGTTGATCTTCCAAAAAATCTGATTCTTGCATATATGGATGTATACGGATTAAATTCAGGATCAGAGCATCAGGACTTTAATATTCTTTTCTATATCAATCCGTTTAACAAGGGGGCTGTGCTGGGAAGACGGGAAATTGAATACTTTCTAAAACAATATCAGATAGAACCGGCAAAATCTTACTTTCATCCCTGTAGCAACAGGGTAATTATTAAAAGAATGGTAAGCGCTCTGATTGCTTCGTATAGAAATCTTGGTTATCAGGATAAGATTCAGCAATTGGAAAGGATTATAAATTTATTTCAGGTTGATTAATCTTATAATAATCAGTATACCATTCTACAAACTTTTTCACACCCTCTTTTACCGGGATTTTTGGTTTATATTGAAATTCTCTGAAAAGATCTTCTGTATCGGCCCAGGTTTTAGTGACATCACCTGGTTGCAGTGGCAGTAAATTAATCAGTGCTTTCCTTCCGGTTGCATCCTGAATTGCTTCGATGAAACTCATTAAACTTACAGGTTTATTATTACCAATATTATATATCCGGTATGGAGCTTTAGAAAATGAAGGATCGGGATTCTTTCCATCCCATCCGGACGTTCCTTTTGGGGGAGATTTAATGATCCTGCCAATACCATCAACAATATCATCGATATATGTAAAATCCCTCTCCATTTCTCCATTATTGAACACATCAATAGGTTTACCTGCTAATATGGAACTGGTAAAAATAAACAAAGCCATATCCGGCCTTCCCCATGGGCCATAGACTGTGAAGAACCTCAGTCCGGTTACCGGAATATCAAATAAATGGCTGTATGCATGAGCCATAAGCTCATTGGATTTTTTACTGGCAGCATAAAGGCTGATTGGATGATCAACATTATTTTTTACGGAAAAAGGCATTTGTTCATTCAGACCGTATACACTTGAACTGCTCGCGAAAACAAGATGTTCAACGGGATAATGTCTGCATGATTCAAGAATGTTAAGAAAGCCGTTAATATTACTCCGTATATATGCGTGGGGATTGCTCAGGCTGTATCTGACACCAGCCTGAGCAGCAAGATGTACTATGTGAGTGAACTTTTCATCCTTAAATAGTCTGTCAAGAGTTTCCTGGTCTTCCAGGTCTGATTTAATAAACCTGTAGGAATGATATTTACTGCTGGTTATAATCTTGCCATATTCACAAGTTTCACCATTAATACCTGTTTCCTTCAGCCTTCCATATTTCAGTTGTATATTATAATAATCATTGATATTATCAAGCCCAACTATATCATATCCTTTATTCAGCAGGAGAATGGCAGTGTGAAATCCAATGAAACCGGCTGTTCCGGTAATTAATATCTTCATAGATATAATTTTTTACTTGGCATAGCTGACTGCCCTTGTTTCGCGTATTACCGTTATTTTCACCTGGCCGGGATAAGTCATTTCATCTTGAATTTTTTTGGCAATATCATTCGAAAGGTTTTCTGCTTCTTTATCGGTGACTTTTTCACTTCCTACGATAACACGAAGCTCCCTTCCTGCCTGAATGGCATAAGTTTTATTTACTCCCGGATAAGAGAGTGCTAAAGATTCAAGTTCTTTCAGTCGTTTAATATAAGATTCCACAACTTCTCTTCTGGCGCCGGGTCTTGCTCCTGATATGGCGTCACAGACCTGCACGATAGGTGCAATTAGAGTAGTCATTTCGACTTCATCATGATGGGAACCAATAGCATTGCAGACTTCAGGTTTTTCTTTATACTTTTCTGCAATTTTCATACCCAGCATTGCATGGGGCATTTCTGGTTCATCGTCAGGTACCTTGCCGATATCATGCAACAGTCCCGCACGTTTCGCAAGTTTCGCATTCAACCCAAGCTCCGAAGCCATTATTGCACAAAGATTTGCTACTTCTCTTGAATGTTGAAGCAGATTTTGCCCATAAGAGGACCTGTATTTCATTTTCCCAACCAGTCGAACAATATCAGGATGCAGACCATGGATTCCAAGATCAATTGTTGTCCGCTTTCCGGCTTCTATAATCTCTTCTTCAATCTGTTTTTCTGTTTTCTGGACAACTTCTTCAATTCTGGCAGGGTGGATCCTGCCGTCGGTGACTAGCTGATGCAAAGCCAGACGGGCTATCTCTCTTCTTACCGGATCAAATCCGCTAAGAATTATAGCTTCAGGTGTGTCATCAACAACAATTTCAACGCCTGTTGCAGCTTCAAGAGCACGAATATTTCGTCCTTCCCGTCCAATTATCCTGCCTTTAATTTCATCATTATCGATGTTAAATACAGTGACCGAATTTTCAATTGCAGTTTCGGTCGCTACTCTCTGGATAGTCTCAATAACGACTTTTTTTGCATCTCTTGTAGCAGTCATTTTGGCCTCATCCATAATTTCATTAATATATGACATTGCCTGGGTCTTTGCTTCATCTTTCAGTGAATCAATCAGTTGCTGTTTGGCTTCTTCAGCTGATAATCCTGAAATAGTTTCAAGCTGTTCTACCTGTTGCTTGTGGAATTTATCAAGATCTTCTTTGCGTTTCTCAATCAGGGCTAATTGATTATCCATATTTTCACGGATCACCTCAATCTCATTGTTCTTTCTCTGGATTTCCTCAAATTTTGCTGAAAGAAGGGTTTCCCGTTGTTTGATCTTGTTCTCTGCAACCAGTATTTTCTGGTTTTTTTCATTGATGGCTCTTTCGTGTTCTGATTTTAACTGAAGGAATTTCTCTTTCGCCTGCAATATTTTGTCTTTCTTTATTACCTCGGCTTCTGTCTCAGCTTCCCTGATAATATTCATACTTTTACGCTTCTGAGCTGCCTGATAAATCAATATTGATATTACACTTCCTGCAATTAATGCAACAATACCTATAATTATTTCTGTTATCATATTTTTAAGTATTAATCAAAAAAAACCCGCATGCTTCCTCAAAATTTTAGGAAACCCCAGTTAAACATGGGTGGAGATGCCGCAGGATTTCGAACTTCCACTGTCCTTTGCGGGACTCCCGGAACTAGTCCGGGAGTGAGGCCTGTCCTTAACCACACGAGCTTATCCCCAATTTAGTAAATGTTGAGTTTCAAAAATATTTGAAGAAACTATGCGGGTTAAACCGTTTATATTTTAAAGAACGTATACTACTCTTTTTTTAGTACCAGATCAAGTTCCTCATTTAGCTCTCTGATCTCGCTTGTAATAGGTCCAAGATCATTTTTATCCTCAGTATCAAGTACTCTGATCACATATTGCAGCGCAGCCATCGCTAAAAAATCCTGAGTATCCTTATCGATATACTTCTGTTTATATTGTAGCACCTTGTCATTAATTAGTTTAGCTGCCTTCCTGATCTTTTCCTCGTCTGTTCGTTCTATTTTCAACGGATAATAACGATCAGCTATGTTTATTCTGATTGAAAGTTTATCATCCATTTAAATATCCAATATTATTTCATCTGTTTAAAAGAGCAATACATTTGTCGATTTCCCGCATCATTCTGTTAACTTTCAATTTTGCATCGTGCAAATCATTGCTGGATGCAACAATTATTTTTGCTAACTTAAGTTTATTATATTTTGTGTTTAAATCTTTTAATTTCTGTTCAGCTAACCGGTAATTATCTGTAAGATCTTGTTTTTCCTTAATGAGTAAATTGTTCTTCTCTTTTTCTTTCTCATAAAGGTCAACAATCCTTTTTACCTTGGATTTCAGGATATCAAAATTGTTTTCCTGAGCTTCAATCATAACCATATTAAAAGTAATACAAATATACGACTTGTTGATGATAATTTAAAAAAAAATACTCTATCATTTTTATATCAATGAAATAATGTATTAGTTTAGAAAAATTACTTTTTGGAAAGTCGTTAATATTAAATCATGAAATATTTCACAACTTTTATTGTCCTGCCTTCAGCTCTGTTACTAAATATCCAGGTATCTTCTCAACCTGCAGTCGGAAAGAATTCTTTCCGGCCCCCACTCGATTTTCCTCTGTCAGTTTCTGGCAATTTTGGGGAAATCCGCGCAGATCACTTCCATTCGGGCATTGATATCAGGACGCAGGGTGTGACCGGAAAGAAAATCTATGCTACTGCCGATGGCTATATCTCCCGTATTAAAATTGAGTCAGGAGGCTACGGCAAGACATTGTACTTAACCCACCCAAATGGTTTAATGACCGTTTATGCTCACCTTGAACGATTCAATTCTGAAATTGAAAAATATGTGAAGGATAGACAATATGAAGAGAAGAAACATGCCATTAATATTTTTCCCTTTAAAAATGATTTTCCAGTTACTGAAGGAGAGCATATCGCTTACTCTGGAAATACAGGATATTCCTTTGGTCCTCATCTTCACTTTGAAATAAGGAATGCTGGTAATCAGAATATCAGGAATGTAATGCTGTATGACCTTGGAATTAATGATAGAGTCGCTCCAAAGTTTTTTTCGTTATGTCTGTATCCAATGGAAAAAAACAGTTTCGTCAATAACGCAGCAGAAAAACAAATTATTCCTGTATCAGGTGAGAATGAGAAATACAGAATTCCGGAAGATTATTCCCTGCGGGTAACGGGAAAAATCGGTTTTGGCATAGAGGCCTATGATTACATTAATGGCTCTGCAAGCAGATGTGGAATATATATTATTGAGTTATATGTTGACAGCACACTTGTTTATTCCTGTCTAATGGATGAGTTTTCTTTTAATGAATCAAGATATATCAATAGTTTTATCGATTATGAAGAAAAACAAAAAAGCGGCAGGAATATTCAGAAAGCTTTCATTGAGCCAAACAATAAACTCAGTGTTTATAGAAATGATGTCAATAAAGGATTAGTTGAGTTTTCCGATGATAATCCTCATTTAATAAGTTTTGTTATTAAAGATACCTATCTAAACACCAGCAGGTTAGATTTTACAGTCATGAGCCAGTCCGCTAACAATGTCAGCAACAGAGAAATAAAGAATGATTTTATTCAATATATGCACTGGGAAAGCCTCAATGTTTTCGAACGGGATGATATCCGCCTGATTATTCCCGAAGGTGCTCTGTATAAAGATTTGGAATTTCAGTATTCCAGGATGGAAAGTGGATCCGGATTGTTTTCAGCAGTGCACAATCTTCATAATATATATACACCATTGCACTTACAAAGTGAACTTTCTATTCGTCCTGAAAATTTTCCTGAATCCTTGCAGGAAAAAGCTATTCTGGTCAAGTCTGATAAAGAAGGAAAATGGCAGTATACTAGTGGAGAATGGGATAATGGGTTTGTAAAGGGAATGATTCCTGGATTTGGAAATTATGCGGTATCAATCGACACATCACCTCCTGTAATAAAACCATTAAATTTCAGTGGAATACCTGATTTGAGTGACATGAATTCTATTCTTTTTAAAGTTAAAGATGAGCTTTCAGGTATTATGTCTTATGAAGGATATATTGATGGTGATTGGGCATTATTTGAATATGATGCTAAAAATGATCTTGTATTTTATAAGTTCGATCCAGAAAGGATTTCCAAAGAACAGAATCATGAACTTGAACTATATGTAATTGATAACAAGCAAAATATTAATTTTTATTATACTGAATTTTACTGGTGAAACCTATAAAGAATAAGGAATATATTGTTTTAGGGATTATGTCGGGGACTTCCCTTGATGGGCTTGACCTGGCAATATGTAAGTTTCATAATTCAAGGAATAAGTGGAATTATGAACTGTTAAAATGCAAAACCGTTGCCTATACTGATAAGCTCAGAAAACAACTGGAAAAAGCACCATCACTCTCAGGTTCAGGAATTATTAACCTGGATAATGATTTCGGCATTTACATTGCCAGACAATCAGAAGAATTCATTGCCGAAACCAGATTGCCCGTTGAGCTTATATGTTCACACGGGCATACTGTATTCCACCAGCCTGAAAATGGAATAACTTTCCAGGTTGGAAATGGAGGTTGTATCGCAGCCATAACAGGGATTACTACAGTGTCAGATTTTCGTCGTGCAGACGTGGCTCTTGGCGGTCAGGGTGCTCCGCTGGTTCCTGCAGGCGATGAATTGCTGTTTTCAGAATATGACTACTGCCTTAATCTGGGAGGATTTGCCAACATATCCTTCCAATCCGGTAATAAAAGGATTGCATACGATATTTGCCCTGTAAATATAATCCTGAATCTTCTGTCTCAGCGGATAGGAAAACTCTTTGATAAAGATGGGCTGGAAGGAGTATCAGGCAAAATAGATGTTAATCTTCTCACAAAATTAAATGGGTTGACCTTTTATAAAATGCAACCGCCAAAATCATTAAGCAGAGAATGGATAGACAGGGAATTTCTTCCTGTTCTGGATGAAGCCGATCTTCCAACTTCCACTAAAATGCGAACAGTTTATGAGCATATAGCAAATCAGATTGCTTCGATTCCCCATAAAAACAGAACAGTCTTTATTACAGGTGGTGGTATACATAATAAATTCCTCCGGGATCTGATTAAGCAATACTGCAAAGCAAATTGTATCATACCAGCTGATGATATCATTGACTATAAGGAAGCTATAATTTTTGCATTTTTGGGATTGTTACGAATCAGGAATGAGATCAATTGTTTTGCATCCGTGACTGGTGCCAGCAGGGATAGCTGCTGTGGTGTCGTGAATGCTGGAAGGAGATGAACAATAGAAACCAATCAAAGAACATCTGAATAACAATAAAGTATTATGGAAAACTTTATAGCTTATAATCCGACGAAAGTGCATTTTGGTAAAGGTGTACTGAGAGACCTTGGTGAAGCTGCCAGTGAATTTGGAAGTAAGGCATTATTAATATATGGTAAAGGTTCTGTGCTCAAAAACGGCAGTTACGATCAGGTTATCAGACAACTTAAGAAAGCCAATGCTCAGATTTTTGAATACTACGGCATCAAACCAAATCCAATAATTGATGATGTGGATGCTGCAACAAAGTATGGCATTTCAAAAGAGATAGACTATTTAGTAGCAGTAGGTGGTGGAAGCGTAATTGATTCTGCTAAAATTATAAGTATTTGCCTTGCTGAAAAATGCGCCGGATGGGATGTGATGAAGAACAGGATTAATATCAAAACTTCTGTCCCGCTTCTTGCAGTATTGACTCTTGCAGCTACCGGGACAGAAATGAACAATGTGGCCGTCTTACAGAATTCTAAAACAAGGGAGAAGATTGGATACAGTCACCCTTCTATGTACCCCAAACATTCATTTCTGGATCCGACTTATACTGTTACAGTGCCGGCAAATTACACTTCATATGGAATAGTAGATTTGATAGCCCATGCCTTAGAAAGTTTTTTCGGACGTGGAGATGCTTCATTATCAGACCGATTCGTTGAATCAATTATTAAGGAAGCATTTGAGTATGGACCGAGATTAATGAAAGACCTCACAAACTATGATCTAAGGGCAAATATTATGTGGGCTGCAACAAATGCATTAAATGGCCTTACTGGATACGGGAGATCATATGGAGACTGGGGAGTACATGCTATCGGCCATGTACTATCATTCCTCTATGATACACCTCATGGGGCAACTCTTTCCATAGCATATCCTGCATGGTTAAAATGCATGAAAAATAAAATTCCTGAAAGAATATCAAAACTGGGAGAACATCTTTTTAATGATTCATCCGTTGATTCTGTTATAGAGAGGCTGGAGTTATTTTTCAAATCTATTGGAAGTCCTGTCAGGTTAACAGAAACAGGATTAACTAACAAAAACAGAACCGAGATTCTTGACCTGATGAATACACAGCGTACTTCAGGAAGGCACTATTTACTTGATGACAAAGACAGGCAGGAAATTGTGGATTATATGTTAAGTAAGTAGAAAATCAATACAAGAAAAAAGGTGCAGCTATTAAGCTGCACCTCTAACCCTAATTACTAACTAATCAACACTAAACCACTAAACCTTAACTAACCTAAAACCAATATTTTTAACGCAACAAAAACCAAAAAAGTTCTGAACCTTGTTGAAATTTTGACGAAACCTGTTGAATGTATGACCAAATTCAGAATTTATTTTATGATACAAATTTATGCTTCCCGACGCAATAATTAAAAATTAAGGTATCATTTAACAATTATTTAATAAAACATGTTTGATAATTAGTTTTGCTAAATCAATTAAAGAGATATTTTTGTCGGATTATTAATTTCAACAACAGCGATGAATAAAAAAATTATTACTACGTGCCTGATTTTTGCCGGATTAATTATACTGGCACCGGAACATCAAGCTTGTACTAACTTCCTTGTTACACGTGGAGCATCCATCAATGGTGCAACCATGATCTCCTATGCTGCTGATTCACATACA
>CAZEKO010000004.1:0-4901 GCA_964512775.1 uncultured Bacteroides sp.
TATTATCTACCAGGAAATCAATAAATTAATAGCAAGCCTTAATTCAGATGCTGACTAAATCTGATCCGAAATACAAACAGTTGATCGAATATCTTGCAGATTTGGGCGATGCAGTCATAGCATTTTCAGGAGGTGTCGACAGCACTTTTCTGCTGAAAGCCGCACATGAAGCTCTTGGAGATAAAGTACTGGCTGTTACAGTCAGATCACCTTATATCCCTGAATGGGAAATTACCGAAGCCAGGGATTTCACGGCGAAACTTGGAGTTGAACATTTGATAATTGAGGTGCCTGTTGCGGATGAGATAATTAATAATCCGGAAAATCGCTGTTATCTGTGTAAAAGATTCATATTTGAAAAGCTCAGAAAGATAGCTGCCGGAAAAGGTTTTAAAAACCTGGCGGATGGAACCAATAGCGATGATTCCGCTGATGCCAGGCCGGGTATGAAAGCTTTAAAAGAGCTGAATGTCCTGAGTCCGTTAAAAGAAAATGGATTTACTAAACCGGATATCAGAAGATACTCCAGGATAATGGGTCTGCCAACCTGGGAAAAGCCAGCATATGCCTGCCTTCTGACAAGAATTCCCTATAATACACCTGTTGAAAACGATCTGCTCAGGAGGATTGAAAAAGCAGAAAAATTTTTAATAGACCTGGGAATAAAAGCTGTGCGTGTCAGGGTACATGGAGATCTTGCCAGAATAGAAATTGAATCATCCATGATCAGTAAAATATTAGAGGAAAACCTTATTAAAATTATAAGCGAGCAACTCAAAGGTTTTGGTTTTAAATATGTAACTCTTGATCTTGAAGGATACCGGGAAAATAAATAATAAAGATGAAAAAAGAAGCCATAAAAGAAATCCTGGACTCAGTCAGCAAAGGCGGTATGAGTGTAGAAGATGCGCTTGAACAACTTAAGACACTTCCATATAAGGATCTTGGACATACAAAAGTTGATAATCACCGTGAACTTCGGAGAGGTTACCCTGAAGTAGTTTTCTGTGAAGGGAAAACAGCAGAACAGGTCCAGAATATTATGGAATATATGGCGACCAGGAAAGTCAATATACTGGGAACCAGGGCAAACCGGGAGAAGTATGAGGCTGTGAAAAAATCACTGCCATCTGCAAAATTCAATGAGCTTGCAAAGACCATTACAGTGGAACTGGAAAAGAAAAAAGTCACTAAATCTTATATAGCTGTCCTCACTGCCGGAACATCCGATATACCTGTTGCAGAAGAGGCTGCAATAACTGCCGAAATTTTTGGCAACAGGGTTGAGCGGTTCTTTGACGTGGGCGTCGCAGGAATTCACCGTTTGTATGATAATCTTGATAAAATCAGGAAAGCAAGAGTTATTATAGTTATTGCAGGCATGGAAGGAGCCCTGCCAAGCATTGTCGGAGGACTGATAGATAAACCGATTATCGCAGTCCCCACAAGTGTAGGGTATGGAGCCAATTTTAAGGGATTATCAGCCCTGTTAGGTATGCTTACAAGCTGCGTTGCCGGGGTTGCTGTCGTTAATATAGATAATGGCTTTGGTGCCGGCTATATGGCCAGTATGATCAATAAGCTATAGAGATTTATGTATCCACGTTCTGTCCTGTTGTCAACTACATACCTTGGCCCGGTTCAATATTTTACAAAATTCCTTTTATATGATGAGATATGGCTGGAAACTCATGAACATTACTCCAAACAAACCTACCGCAACCGCTGCAATATTTATGGTGCAAATGGTAAATTAACGCTAACCGTACCAGTGCTGAAAGGTGATATGCTCAAGACACTGATCCCTGATTTAAGAATTGATTACAATAAAAACTGGCAGAAACTTCATTGGAAGGGAATCGGATCAGCTTATCGCTCATCTCCGTTCTTCGAATTTTTCACTGATGAGTTCGCCCCATTTTATTCAAAAAAATATGTATTCCTTTTTGATTTTAACATGGAAATTTTAATGAAAATCCTGCATCTGCTGGATCTGAAGTCAGAAATAAAATTTACTGAAAAGTATGAACTGCCGGTAACGAGTAATGTAAATGATATGCGCGATTCAATCCATCCGAAACGATCGCATCGCTCCGATCAGGATTTTGCGCCAATTGAGTATAACCAGGTATTCTCAAATAAGCATGGTTATATAGCCAATCTGAGTATAATAGATTTGATTTTTAATACGGGGCCAGAAGCTATCGGGATATTAAGAGGAAGTACTAAACACCTGGAGCTCTTAAAGAGCTCCAAGTGTTAGGATTATCGTTAAAATCTGAATCCTAAAGTTGCCATAAAATTAGCTTTACGGCCTGAAATAATTGAACTGAAAGCATCTTCTGCATAAAGTTCGTGCTTTAACTCATTAGTCCGAACGGTTCCACCGATGTCAAAAAAGAACTTTTCACTTCTGAATCCAAGTCCACCTGCATATAGCAAGTTATAAGTACTTATACCAGGGACCTTATCTTCATAAGGGCTTCCATAGAATGCAAAGCCTGCCCTCAGGTAGATCGGTTTGATCACAACTTCTGCACCTGCGCGGAGATTGGAGGTCAGTTTATACATATTCTTCATACTCTGGTTAACATCGATGAAATCCTCAGGATAATCACTGTCAAAATTCATTATTGAATAGTCAACCAGTTCATAATCAACATTAATAGTAGCTATTTTAGGGAATTGAAATGCAACGCTTCCGATTACTCTGTATGGTGTTCTTAGCCAGTATTTAGAAGTATTAAGAGTTGACTGTTCGCTGGTAGCAGACTCCAGATCAAATGTTCCACTCAGATCTGTACTAAACTCTTCCCTGGTCCTGTAGAACGTTGGTATGTGAAATGCAGCGCCCAACCTGATAAAGCTGACAGGGCGAAAGATAAGTCCGATTTTTCCAGTGAATCCTGTTCCGAATACATTAAGATATTCTTTGAATGTGAAGGAATTGAAATAATCACTTCTATTCAAATCATCCTCTTCAAAAGTGGAAATATTCTGGTGAAATCTTAACTGATGAATACCAAAGGTTGCACCAAGGTAGAGAATATCGCTTAAGTTAGAGCCAACTCCAAATACAAACTCTCCAAGCCCACCATGTTCATTGATTGTCCGTCTCTGAAACTGCCCATATCCCATATCATTAATATCATTCCTGTAGCTCAACATCAGAGTGTCATAATAAATCAAATCTGCGTACCAGGCTAATTGTTCATAATAGGGATCAAGGTTATCGGGATTGAATTCACCGGCAGCATTTCCATAATTAACAAAATTATCGAGGTAAGAGCTACTTTGTAATCCATCTTCAGGCATCCTGCCCTGCATGGTCGTATTCCTGTTGAAATTATTCAGCTGATTATAGCCAAATCCATAGGATACTGAAACAAAACCAACTTCTTTACCTGTCTTGCGAGTTGATACAAATCCCAGGTTGCCAAGGGAGAATTGTGCTTTATTATCAGAGATAGAAGACCCGAGATATCTTGCATCAGTCCTATCAAAGGAAAGCGCTGGTGTAAGGGTGAATTCAGTACTTCTGAAGACACCAAGTCCTGCTGGATTTATGCTTAAAGAACCGAAATCTCCCCCCAGGGCTCCATAAGCACCAGCCATGCTGGCTACTCTGGCTGTTCCTCCAAAAAAATACTGTGAATACCTAAGTGCATCGTATTCATCCTGAGCCATAGAAATTCCTAAGGTTAAAGCTATGGCAAAGCCTGTTAAATATAAGCGTTTCATTGTATTTCTATTTTATTTTGAATATGAATATCCTTTAACCTGAATGGTTTGATAATTCTAAACAATTGTGTTTCAGATTATTACCTTCTGGGGCTGCTCGATGATGACCTGCTGCCACTTGAACTGCTTCCTCCAGAGGACCTGGAACCACCACTATAGCTGCTTCCCGAAGACCTGGAACCACTGCTATAACTGCTTCCCGAAGACCTGGAGCCGCTGCTGTAACTGCTACCAGTGGATCTTGAACCACCGCTGTAGCTGCTACTTCCTGACGAGCGATAGCTTGAAGTACTTGGTCTGGTGTATGAAGAACGGCTTGAGCTGGATCCGGAACTATAGCTTTTATTAGAACTTCCGCTGCCACTATAATTGCTTGAGCGGGAGCTGCTGCTGTTATAACTTGGCCTGTATGTGGTGCTTGGTTTGCTGTAACTTGGGGTATAGTTTCTTCTTACCGAACTATTATTCTGGTCTGAGGAAGGGCTGCTACCCGACCTGTTTATCGTCCCGGAATAGGTAGTTCTACCAGTATTGCCAGTCGTTGTACTGCGCGTAGTGGTTATGTTCCCGCTACTTCTGGATGAATTATAAGACGTTGTGGAACGTGACCGTGTCATATTTGTCGTACCACTCTGAGTATTACCGGTTCTGTTCGTAGAACTGTAAGTACGGCCTGTTGTACTGGTACTGGTTCCGGTTCCTCTTCCAGAGATGGCAGTGCTTCTTCCAGTAGTGGTTGATGAAGTACTTGTAGGACGTGTACTTTTTGTTAAACCATCAGTTCCAGTAGATGTTCTAGTACCCCTTGAACTTATTATCGTTCCGCTGTTTGTTCTACCTGTACTGCTTGTAGACTCATTTGCAGTATTGTATCCATGACGTGACGGCGTTCTTCCATAAGTCTGGTTATAGTTGTCGTTAATATGTGCATAATCATGACCATAATAGTATGGATAGTAACCACCACCCCAGTAATAACTATCATAGTATCCATTCCAGTAACCATGATTGTATCCTGACCAGTAACTTCCGTAATAAGGGTAGCCATATCCGTATCCATAATAAGGGGAACCCCATCCAAAACTCCAGCTAGGATAACCCCAACCGAATCCCATGCCATATGAGTAACTCATGTTGAAACCGGAATACCAGGGATCATA
>CAZEKO010000004.1:5001-14976 GCA_964512775.1 uncultured Bacteroides sp.
AATACCAGGGATCATACCAGTAATTAGAATACCATGGATCATAGTATGAATATCCTAAATATGGGGAGTGAAACCGTCTTATCCTGGTAGAATATGAATAATCATCCTGATAAACATCACTATAATAATAATTATTAACTACTACTGGCTGTTCTCCCTCACCTTCATAATATGCGTATTCATTCATGCCCTGTTCATCAGTATAAACCGTATCAGCCTGTTCAAAAGCCTCATCCTGAGGAGCTACAGCTTCACCGGATAAATACTGATTTTCCATTTCCAGCCTGTATTTCTCATAATCACTCAATTCCTCCCCGACAACAGGTTCATTCTCCTGTTCAACCTGAGTCAGAGGTTGTTTAACAACCGGTTGATCAACTACGACAGCTGTTGGCTGTTGTTTCGCAGCGCGTGGAGTATAATACAGATCATCATAATCTGCAATTCCGGCTCTGTATGTAGAAGAACAAGCTCCCAGAATTACTGCCAGAATCATTAATATGGTAAGATTTACTTTCATGTTTCACCCTCCTGGTGTTTTTAAATTATCTGTCAAGTAAAGTGCAAATACCGTACCAAACATTTCAAAATAAATCCCAGAAATTCAATCTTAATGAACATTTCTGAATAAATTTCTCCCCTATATTACGAAGAAATGCTGATAAATAAAAACACAAGATTTAAAACCCGGAACTTGTGTTAAGTATTTTTTATTTGTTTATTTTGCAGTTTCCTATGTATTCAGGTTATTAACAGGGTAACAGCACAAAATGCCAAAAGAACTCACCACCAGGGCTGAAGATTATGCACAATGGTACAATGATCTGGTGATAAAAGCCGATCTTGCCGAAAATTCTGCGGTAAGAGGATGCATGGTCATTAAACCTAATGGTTATGCTATTTGGGAAAAGATCCAATCAGTACTTGATGGTATGTTCAAAGCCACGGGGCACTCTAATGCCTATTTCCCTTTATTTATTCCTAAATCTTTCTTCAGCCGGGAGGCCAGCCACGTCGAAGGTTTCGCAAAAGAATGTGCAGTAGTTACTCATTATCGCTTGAAAACTGATGAGGTAAACGGTGGCATAGTCGTTGATGAAACAGCAAAACTGGAAGAGGAGCTGATTATCCGGCCCACTTCTGAGACTATTATCTGGAATAGTTATAAGAACTGGATCCAGTCTTACAGGGACCTTCCGATCCTGATTAATCAGTGGGCAAATGTAGTCAGGTGGGAAATGCGAACCCGCTTATTTCTGAGGACCTCAGAATTCCTCTGGCAGGAAGGGCACACTGCTCATGCAACCAGGGAAGAAGCCATTGAAGAGACCTTGAAGATTCTTGATTTGTATGCTGATTTTGCCGAAAACTGGATGTGCCTTCCGGTTATCAAAGGACGAAAGACCGAAAACGAAAGATTTGCTGGTGCTATCGACACATATGCAATCGAAGCCATGATGCAGGATGGTAAAGCACTCCAATCCGGGACTTCGCACTTCCTGGGACAAAATTTCGCAAAAGCATTCGATGTCCAGTTTACAAACCAGGACGGGAAGCTTGACTGGGTATGGGCTACCTCATGGGGAGTATCAACCCGTTTGATGGGTGCTCTGATCATGGGACATTCTGATGATAACGGCTTGATTATACCACCCCGGCTGGCACCGCTCCAGGTTGTTATAATACCTATTTATAAGAGTAATTCTGAACTGTCACAAATAAGTGAAATTGCTGTTGGAATAAAAAAAGTACTTCAGGAAAATGGAATCACGGTGAAATATGATGAACGTGATACACATAAGCCTGGCTGGAAATTCGCGGATTACGAGCTGAAAGGAATTCCTGTCCGGCTTGCAATTGGTCCTCGCGATATTAAAAATCATACTGTAGAGGTCGCCCGTCGGGATACATTAGAGAAATGGTCCACACCTCAGGAAAACATTGTAGCCATTATTAAGGAGCTCCTTGAAGATATTCAAAAGAACATGTACAGGAAAGCGCTGGAGTTCCGGAACCAGAATACTTTTATAACAGATGATTACCAGGAATTTAAAGATATTATTATAAACCGGGGAGGTTTTGTTATGGCGCACTGGGATGGAACAACTGAAACTGAAAACCGGATTAAAGAAGAGACCAAAGCTACCATTCGTTGTATCCCTCTCGAACCAGAATTTGAAGAAGGAAAATGTATATACACCGGAAAACCTTCCACTCAAAGAGTCCTTTTTGCTAAAGCCTACTGACCACTGATCAGATAACTATGGAAAGTCAAAATGTTAAACAGACCATTATTGATACCATAAGGGGTAAATCTTCCCTGAAGCAGAAAGTATATGATAATACTTTAAATGCTTTTGGTATCCTAAAGGAAGTCCTCCAGGAACTGGCAGATTATTATAATGGACAGATCGCAGATGCAGATAGCAGGATACAGCTTGAGTATAAAGACAATGGAATTTTCAGTGCCCAGCTAAAAGTTGCCGGTGATCTTCTCATATTCGGGATGCATTCAAACATTTTCGAATTTGACAGGGAACATGGAGTATGGAAAACATCTTACATCCAGGCAGACAGGCTGGCATCATACTGCGGAATAATCAATATATACAATTTCCTGGCAGATTCTTTTAAATATAACAGGTGGGATGATCTTGGCTATCTGATTGGAAGAATTTTTATAAACAAGGAAATGCGTTATTTTGTCGAAGGTAAAAGACAACTTGGTTTTTTCTATAATAATTTCGGCAAGGAAGTGCTCGATAAAAATACACTGGAAAACATTGCAAACCTTGCAATTAATTATAGCCTGGAATTCGACCTGCTGGTCCCCCCTTATGATGCAATTAAAATCATTAATGTTGAACAGATCAGTCAGCGCATACAGTTCTCCCTGATGAAAACAGGTAAAAGACTAGGATTCCGGTTCAATTCAGATGACGTTAGTGCAAATTCAAAATAAACCCGGATATCAATCAGGATATAGCCGAAATCAAATCCATTTAAGAGACTGCTCAAGATCCGATTTTATAAGTACAGAATACAATTGGACATTCGGATAATTTATATTACTGCGATCTTGCTGGTTTTATCTTCTCCATCCTGGTCACAGGATACTACAGAAAATAAACCAGATACTATTTTTGTATATAAGGGATCTGTCCTGACAATCGGAAATGAAAAATATAATATTACCAGGGACACTTTCTTTATTATAACCCACGGCACAGATTACAAACTCAGGGTAAGCCGTGAATCACAAAGTGATACATTCTTCGATTCTCTCGAAGTACACGCGTCACAGCGTAAATGGACAAGTAAACTTCATAATGTTGTTGTTACAGCACCAAAAAAGGAAACAATCATTGATACACTTCAGACATCACAGAGTATCTCGCCATTTGTTGAATTTAGTGGAAAAATCATACGGAATGTCATTATTAAAAGACTTGATCCTTTTGGACCCACCATTTTCGATACAACACGAAAAGCTATTAGTGTAATCGAACAGACAGGGAATAAAGTACATATTGAAACACGTGAGAAAATAATTTCCAATCATCTTCTATTCTCAGAAGGTGACCGGGTTGATCCATCCATTATCTCTGACAATGAGAGGATTATCCGCAAACTATCTTTTATAGAAGATGCCAGAATTTTCATTATTGAGATACCACAAAATCCGGATTATGTCGATATTCTTATCCTGGCAAAAGATGAATTCTCCATTGGGTTGGGTGGGGAGATTAGTAACTGGGATGCTGGCAATATTAAATTATTTGAAAATAATCTAGCCGGTACCGGGCTTGAATTGCATTCAAATTTTTATTGGAACGGATCAAAAGATCCATGGTACGGAAAAGAATTTTACTATATCATCAATAATATTGGTAGCAGTTTTGTCAATAATAAAATCAGGTATGCCAAGGTATTTGATAATGAAACCGTTGAATTACTTTTTAGCAGGCCTTTCTTTACTCCAAGTATTAAATATGCCGGAGCCATTCAGTATCAACAGACTAGTAAAATTGCAAACATAGACTATTTTGATTCAATCGTTCCAACCAGAATAAATTACAATCTCATAGATCTTTGGGTCGGACGGTCGTTTTCTCTTACTTCTACTAAAAAGTTTGCAACAGAAAGGATTAATTTCGTTATTGCAAGTCGGGTTCTGAAAACACATTACTTTAAGCGTCCCGATGTTACAGATAACACATTTTATGATTTTCATAATAAAATTTTATGGCTCAGCAGTATTTCCATTACGCAGCAAATATTTTTCAGAAGCAATCTTATTTACAATTTTGGACGGACTGAAGATATCCCTCATGGATTCATGATGAATTTCACATTTGGGCCAGAATTCGGTGAATTCAACAGAAGGTTTTATATGGGTATGGGATTGTCATGGGGAGGGCTTGTACATAACCAGGGATATGTTTTCGTAAAAGGTGAACTCGGTGGGTTTTCAAATCCTATCAGATCCCCTGACCAGGGCATAATACACCTTCACTCAAATTATTTTTCTAATCTTTTTATTTTCAACAGGTTTAAATTCCGGCAATTCCTAAATCTTGACTATTTAAAAGGTATTCAGAGATTCTCTGATGAATATATAGGTATTGAAGATAATAACGGTTTTCGAGGCTATCAAAATGAAGTGGCCAGGGGAACGCGTAGAGCTACTGCTAATTATACAATCGTGGCATTTTCACCATATTATTTCTATGGATTCAGGTTCGTTTTCTTTGGTTTTGCAGATTTTGGCCTTATCTCATTTTCACAACCTCTCCTGCAAAGTAGATTACACTCAGGAATTGGTGTCGGCATACGTATCAAAAATGAACGGCTGACTTTCGAAACAATTCAATTACGTTTAGGCTTCTATCCATCTATACCTGATTACAAATCCCCCTTTATTTTTAACTACTCTGGAGAAGAAAAGCTACACCCTCAGGATTTTTATGTTTCCAAACCGGAGATTATCGGGTTTGAATAATCGCACAATCCAGGTTCAGGATTTACAGCTTTTCCTTTTTTTTCTGATTTCATTTTCGGAAATTTGTTTAATAAACCTTTAGGGATGCTAGACCAATTCAGGTCCTTTATCAGGGATAACCATCTAATCAGGAAATCTGATAAAATCCTCCTGACAGTCAGCGGAGGTATTGATTCAGTTGTAATGCTGGATCTATTCATACGTGCGGGTTATAATTGTGCAATTGCGCACTGTAATTTTGGCCTTCGTGGAACTGAATCAGACGGAGATGAGGATTTTGTACGTCAACTTGCTTATAAATACGGCGTTAAATTCTTTTGTAAACGATTTAATACTGAGGAATATGCAGAAGACGAGAGCATTTCTATCCAAATGGCAGCACGGAAACTTCGATATGACTGGTTTGAGAAAGTGAGAAAATCACATCCTTATGACCTGATTGCAACTGCCCATAACCAGGACGATGTCCTGGAAACATTTTTCATCAACCTGTCACGTGGATCGGGTATCCGTGGTCTGACCGGGATTAAAGTTATTTCCGGTAAAATAATCCGTCCACTTTTATTTGCCCCACGGAGCCTGATAGAAACATATGCAAATGAATGCTCATTATCCTTCCGTGAAGATTCTTCCAATGCATCGGAAAAATATATACGTAATAAGATCAGGCATAAAATATTGCCATTATTTGAGAATATAAATCCCGGCTTCAGGAATACAATGATTGAAACCATCCAGAAATTGAGAGATACTGAAGCTATCTATTCTGATGAGATTAATCTGAGACGAAATGAAATCATAACAACCCAGGAAGATTTGGTATCTATCTCGTTGGATCTGCTCAGGAATCTCTCTCAGCGTAAAACATACCTGTTTGAATTTCTGTCAGAATATCATTTTACACCCAAACAAATTATTGATATTGACGATTCAATCAACGCAACTTCCGGGAAACAATTTTTTTCAACCACCCACAGGCTGGTTAAAGACAGATCAAAGTTGATCATAACTCCAATTGGAGATGAAGAATACCGTAAGTTTTACATCGCAGAGGGTACTAACCAGATATTTGAACCAGTGCACCTTGAATTCATTGTAATAGAACATACTCCGGGCTTCCGAATCCCTTCAGAATCAAGTATTGCCTGCCTCGATTATGACCTGCTGACATTCCCTCTGCTGATCCGGAAATGGCAGAGTGGTGATTACTTCCATCCCCTTGGTATGAAACACAGGAAAAAACTCAGTGATTTCCTGGTTGATCAGAAAATATCAATAGTTGAAAAAGAAAATATCTGGCTTTTATTGAATAATGAAGATATTGTCTGGTTGATTAATCATAGGATAGATGAACGGTATAAAATTACCTCCAAAACCAGACAGGTACTTATGATAAAATCAGTTGCTCAATTCTCCTGAACACAAAACCTATATCTCTATATTTTTTCTTAGTCCGTTAAAAAAATCTTTCAACTTAGTAAAATCTCTGTTACTGATTATTTCAATCAAATATTCAAGCTTGGCATTTATTTTTTTCACCTGCTCCGCTGTATAAGGACTGAATAATATTTCTGATAAGAGGTAATCGTCTTCAGACAGTACACCTCTTGCCACTTCGAGATGCTTTCTGAATGTTGTTCCGGGAGCTTCCTGCTTTTTCATACAGGCTGCAAAAATAAGTGAAGATGAAAACGGGATTGATAAGGAATATGCAATGGTCTGGTCATGTTCTTCGAAAGAATATTCGTAGATGTTAAGTTTCAGGGATTTATAAAACTTCCTGAAAAACTGTTTCCCTTCTTCGTCAGACTCCTTTATTATAATAGCATTTTCATTACTCAAATCCTTTATATTTCCAAATGTTGGACCGAACATAGGATGGGTCGAAATAAATCTCATCCCACATTCTTTGTAATATGACCAAAGGCCATTCTTAACTGAAGTTATATCGGCCAGAATACAGCATTCTTTTAAAATTGGTTGAATTTCACGGAATACTTTTATTGTACTATTCAGAGTGACTGCATTTATCAACAGATCAGGGTCGAATTCCCCTATTTCATTATATGATAGGAATTTATGAGAATTAAAGAAGTATTTCAGTTTATGCTTATCTTTATCATATACTCCCACATCATAGTCAAGACAGAGTGATTCTACCAGCCATGACCCCATCTTACCTGCTCCAATTATTGCGACTTTCATGATATCAGTTATTGATTCTTTTTATTTTTTGCTCAAGCAGCATAAAATCAGTCAAAACAATTGCAGCAGCTGCTTCAACTACAACAGGAACCCTTAATGCAATACATGTATCATGCCTTCCATCAATTTTCAGGTCAACCATTTTTCCTGTTTTGACGTTTAAGGTTTTCTGTTCCCTTGCTATACTCGAGGTTGGTTTTACTGCAACCCGGAAAATTATTTCATTGCCATTTGATATGCCACCGTTTATCCCACCTGAATGATTTGTTTCAGTTTGTCCATTCATACTGATGATTTTATCATTATGTTCACTGCCTTTCATTTTTGCAGAGTTAAAGCCAGACCCGAATTCAATTCCTTTTATTGCCGGGATTGAAAAAATTATATGACTTAAAGATGATTCTAATGAATCGAAAAAAGGTTCTCCGAGTCCTGCAGGTACATTATTGATTCTACATTCAACAATTCCACCAACAGAATCCTTCTCATCCATGGCTTTTTTTATAGCCGTTTCCATATCCGGGATTCCGCCAACTTCAATGAGTTTTGCATCACACTGAATGGGATAAATAATTTTTTTTGCTATTACACCGGCTGCAACCAGAGCTGTTGTAAGCCTTCCTGAGAAATGCCCACCTCCGCGGTAATCTGCAAAACCTCCATATTTTTTTGTTGCAACAAAATCAGCATGGCCAGGGCGGGGGATTTCTTTTACTGCCTCATAGTCCGACGATCGTATATTTTTATTTTGAACAAGGATAGTTACTGGAGCCCCGGTGGTTGATCCGTTAAAAACACCACTTTTGATTTCAGGGATATCTTCTTCCTGTCTGGGCGTTGTACCTGGACTTCCACTCTTCCTTCGCATGAAATCTCCCATAAACTGCTCAGCTGTCAGAGGAATGCCTGCCGGACACCCATCCACTACAATTCCTACTGCCGGGCCATGTGATTCCCCGAAGATGGTAATACGGAATATTCTTCCAAAACTGTTCATTTCAATAATTTATTTTTATAAGTTATTTTTCATAGCCTAAAATCCTGTAAAAAGATCTCAGCTCCTTTCCCGTAACCTGCCCCGGACCCGTTTTATTATCTTTATCTGCAGAAGCATAAGTAAATTCAGCTCCCATAAGAGGTGCAGCAATCCTGGTAATAAGGCCATCCAGTCCCATTCCAAAAGAAATGATATTTTTTTCAACTGTATAAAGCGATAAAAGATTTGCCACATCACTGGCGTTGACGATCTGGCATGCTATTTTGACGATATCTGCTCCAGCTTCCCTGCATTTTTCTATTATCGACTTGAGTTCCGGAAGCGAAGGAGTTAAATCAAAATTGTGGTAAGAGATTAT
The DNA here is from genome assembly GCA_964512775.1 of uncultured Bacteroides sp. Lineage (GTDB taxonomy): Bacteria > Bacteroidota > Bacteroidia > Bacteroidales > SM23-62 > LJUQ01. The sequence continues at coordinate 13,564 of CAZEKO010000004.1, forward strand.
CACTTTACAGGCATTTTCTTTTGCCAGTTTAATGAGTGATTCCTTCATCCTTTCTGGCATTTCAAGTTCAATATCAAGATACGAAGCTCCACTGAGTACGGCCGTTTCCAGCAAAGCCATCCGATCATTGTCTGAAAATTTCCCTTCACGGCAGGTTGCTATTGTTTTTACCGGCATCATGAAAAGTCTTTTTACCTGACCTTTAGTAAGATCGAGCAAATCAAGTCTTAACTCGGCACATTCCTCACGTTTAAGAATTCGCCGGCACTGATCATAATTTTTATGTGCTATGCAGATACAAATCATCCAAAATCAGTTTTAACCTGCCCATGTCCATATATTTAATAACAGATCTTCCTAATTCCTCAAGAAGCACCAATCCAATTTTGTCTCCTCTCTTCTTTTTATCTTTCCGGATTGCATGAAAAAGTTCAACTGGATCAATATCCAGATAAATCGGAAGTTCCATGTCCTGAATTACCGATTTCAGCCGCAATGCCTCTTTTTCCGTAAGGAGACCTTCTCTCACAGAGATGGTCCCTGCAATGTTCATTCCGATAGCAACTGCTTCCCCGTGGGTAAGACGTGTTATTTTCTCGAGTGCATGTGCAAAAGTATGTCCAAAATTTAATTTTGTTCTTTCTCCTGTCTCAAATTCATCAATTTCAACGAGTTTAACTTTATTACTGGCCGATCTGAATACCAGTTCGTCAATAACTGACAGATCCATATCAAGAATTTCCCTGGAGTGGTTGTCGCAATAATCAAATAATCCTTTATCCATAATTGCACCATACTTTATCACTTCGGCAATTCCCCCGATGAATTCTTTCCTGTCAAGTGTCTTCAACATATTCAGATCACAAATAACAAATTCAGGTTGTTTAATGACACCTACAATATTTTTGAAACTTTTAAAATCGACACCATTTTTTCCTCCTATGCTTGCATCCACCTGTGCAAGCAAAGTGGATGCGACGAATCCAAAGCGTACCCCTCTCAGATAAGTGGAAGCAACGAAACCTGCCAGATCACATACCACCCCCCCTCCTATTCCCAGGATATAATCTTTTCTGTCTATTTCAGAATCCAGTAATTGTTCATAAATGGAATGAACTGTTTCTAAGGTCTTGCTCTTCTCCCCTGGTTCAATTTCAATCAGCTGACCCTCTGGGAAAGAATCCCGGTAAAAGTGACTTACATTCTTATCTGTTATCACCGCAAGCCTGCAGTTATTAATCCAATTAGAGACATCTGCAAGATGCCCCCCGGTCATGACATCACAATGTCCTGTTTTTGCATGTAAATGGATCGTTCTCATTAATCCCCGATTCTATGATAAATCATGTTTCTTCACTCGGATCCACATTCATTATCCTATTCTGATGTTCAATGGATTCCTCATGAATAGCT
>CAZEKO010000004.1:15076-37361 GCA_964512775.1 uncultured Bacteroides sp.
CGGATCCACATTCATTATCCTATTCTGATGTTCAATGGATTCCTCATGAATAGCTGTAAAAATTTTCATAATGAAATCATTGCTTAAACCTTTCTTCTCTCCCATCTGCAGGCGTTTATTCAATATGGTATCCCACCTTTTTGACTGAAATATTGAGATATTATGTTCCTTTTTGTATTTGCCAATTTCTTCTGAGACCATCATCCTTTTTTCAAAAATATCAATTATTTTATCATCCAGATCATCAATTTGTGCCCTGAGTTCCCCGATTGTCAATGAAAGACCATTATCAATATGCGGATCTCTGATTGTTAACCGGTTGAGAAGTTTTTTTAACTCATCAGGAGTAACCTGTTGCTGGGAATCGCTTAATGCATTATCTGGATCTATGTGAGATTCAATTATCAGTCCTTCAAAATTCAGGTCCATGGCCTCCTGGCAGATTTCAAATAATCCCTGCCTGTTACCACAAATATGGCTTGGATCAGTAATAATTGGTAATTCAGGGATACGTCTTTTAATCTCTATTGGTATCTGCCATTGCGGATTATTTCTGAATCCTGATTTCTCAAAGGTCGAAAAACCTCTGTGAACGGCAGCCAATTTTTTTATTCCAGCCTGGTTAAGGCGTTCCATTGCTCCAATCCAGAGGTCAATATCGGGATTAACAGGATTCTTTACCAGTACCGGAATATCCATACCCTGGAGAGTATCAGCAATTTCCTGCACTGCAAAAGGATTTGCAGTTGTCCTGGCACCTATCCAAAGTATATCCACCCCATATTTCAGAGCTTCGTAAACATGTTTTACAGTCGCCACTTCAATGGCTGTCAGCATCCCGGTTTCCTCCTTGACTTTTTTCAGCCATGCCAATCCTTTCGTTCCAACACCTTCGAATGCATTAGGCCGGGTCCTTGGTTTCCATATACCAGCCCTGAAAACCTTAATTCCAAGTGATGCAATCTGCCGGGCTGTTGACATCACCTGTTCTTCAGATTCCGCACTACAAGGACCGGCAATAATGAACGGTCTTTCTAACTTGAGCCCGTCAACTACGAACGGCTCAAGATCTAATTTTATACTCATCTTTTCAGATATTTGATATAGATATTAATCTAAAATTTTGTTCTTCGATTATGCTTCAATTGTTATTCAATTCAATTTACGGCATTTTAGCTCATTTTAAATTTTAGTCATTTTTTTAAGGCATTCCTTCAAAGAATACCCTTCCCTTCTGATATTCACCAAGAATCCCTAAATTACTTGTAAATGGTTTTATAGCTTCAAGTGATTTTTGATACAGACTGTAATCCTCTATCTCAACATCAACATAAAACTGATATTCCCAGTCCTTTCCTATAATAGGCATAGATTGAATCTTAGTCAGGTTGATCTCATAATATGATAAAATAGAAAGGATTTTTGAAAGACTTCCGATTTTATGAGCAAGGGCAAAATGAATAGATGCTTTATTGATCGGGAGGGCAGCTGATTTATCGTGATTATTTTCACCTATAATAAGAAACCTTGTATAGTTTTTTTTGTTGGTTTCAATTCCGGCAGCAATAATTTCCAGCTGATATTTTTCAGCTGCAAGTCTGCTGGCAATTGCCCCTATTCCGTACAAATCCTTTTCCCTTATATCTTTTGCACTTAATGCGGTATCCATGCTTTCAATAAGACGAATATGCGGATATTGATCAAAAAAGTCCTGACATTGGAGGATGGCCATAGGATGGGAATAGACCTCATGAATCTGATCTATTTTTTGGCCAGGTAATATGACAAGGTTTTGCTCTATCCTGAGATAAATCTCCCCAATAATCTTCATGTTTGAATCCTGAAGGAGTCCATAATTTGGAAGGATACTACCTGCCAGTGAATTTTCAATGGCCATGATCCCAAAATCAGCATTGTTCTTTTTCAGGGATTTCATTACATCCTTAAAGGTAAGCCTGGGTAGTATTTCAATTTCTTCACCTTCAAAATAATAGTTGGCCGCAATTTCATGAAATGCTCCGTACCCACCCTGAATGACTATTTTTTTCACCATTGTTTAAAACTTTTAAAGTATGTTAAAAAAAAATCCCGGGCTGTCTGCCCGGGATTCTTTGTGTTATATTATCTGAATCAATGATATTTCTTGCCCGGGCTTTCAATTACCTGAAAGAAATAATAAAAGAAGAAATAAAAGTAACCCGTCAATAAATCATTAATTTTAGAAATCATTTTCAAGCTTTTTTGAAAAACCGTACAAACCTAATCATTCTTTTTAATAAATGCAAGAATTGGCATCAATTTAAAATTAAATATATGATTTAACTGACAAAATGAAAGGTATCACTAAAAAAGAACGATTTATTGTTGTTATTAAGTATTTTCAGGAGATCATGCCTGAACCTGAAACGGAACTGGAATACACTGATCCCTATGAATTGATTGTTGCTGTGATACTGTCTGCGCAATGCACCGATAAACGGGTGAACATTATTACACCGGAATTTTTCAAACGATTTCCAACAGCAGCATCATTAGCATCATCAACGACTGACCAGGTATATAAGTTGATCAAAAGTTGCTCTTATCCGAATAATAAAGCAAAACACCTTATAGGAATGGCCAGGACACTTGTTAATGAATTTAATAATATAATCCCTGCAGATGTTGATCTTTTACAGAAATTACCAGGTGTTGGCAGGAAATCGGCTAATGTTATAGCATCAGTAATCTACAGGATGCCTGTTATGCCAGTCGACACACATGTTTTCAGGGTATCTGAAAGGATCGGTCTTACGTCCGGAGCTAAAACTCCACTGCAGGCTGAAAAACAACTTACACAAAATTTCAAGCAGGAACTTATAACCAAAGCCCACCATTGGTTAATCTTTCATGGAAGGTATATATGTACAGCCAGAAATCCGAAATGCAAGGAATGTGGACTGACAGAAATATGTAAATACTTTAATAAGAAAATAAAAATAAAACAAGTCTGAAAAACGTTAATTTTGAGCATAATCATGAAAAAATTAATAACCATAATATTTATTGTATTTTTTTCTATGCTTCCTTCTGGCTTTTCACTGAAGAAAACAGATTATCGTGATGCCAGGTTAAAAAATGTTTGTAAAGATCTCAGAGGGAATGCACTATTATATTTTATTTTCATTGATAATAGGGCAACTGCACCATGGACCGAATTTGATATCCAATCAACCATTGATTCAGTGAGGGTTGCAATAAACTGGTTACATACTCAGGCACGAAAAAATGGTGTTCCACTGAATATCATTTCTGATTTCTATATTGGTGAAGAATTTACCACAATTACAAAAAATCTTCCTTCAGGGACAGTAGAAGAATCTATCACAGAACCAAATATGAAAAAGGGAACGGCTTTGATTAATACCTGGGCTGATGGAATTGCAAAAATCGCAGGCAGTACTCTTCCCATAAAGGGAAAAGATGGCCTTCCTGAAATTAAAAATCCAAGGAACAAGGAAAGACTGGTAGCCTATCTCCGGGATGTGAACAACGTTGAGAGTGTTTCACTCTTTTTCATGGTAAATAACTATTATAAAACTGATATTTCCGTCCAGATGAATACAATGAATACAGATGATGTTGAATTTGCTATTGTAAGTTATAAATACCCTTCTGAAATAGCCCATAATCTTTTGCATCTTTATGGTGCCGCGGACATGTATAATACCATCTACAGGCAAAATGCCAGAAAGATTAAGTTTTTAGAATCTGAATTCCCGGATGAAATAATGCAGGATCCATATGGGAAAAGTATCTTGTCTCTTGAAATTAGTAGCTATACCAAATACCTGATTGGTTGGACCAATGAGATTGATTATAGGTATGAATCCTATCTAACAGACTGAATTATCAATTGCAGGAAAAACCTATTTATCTTGATTACAACGCCACTACTCCTGTTGATCCAGGTGTGGCTGAAACAATGAGACCATTTCTGACGGATTATTTCGGTAATCCCTCAAGTTCTCATGTATATGGATTTGAAGCCAGAAAAGCTGTTGAATCTGCAAGAATCAGTGTTGCCTCACTGTTAAACTGTACACCTGACGAGATAGTGTTCACAAGTGGTGGCACCGAATCAAACAATTTTGCCATAAAGGGGATTGCAGAAGAATTTCAAAAAAAAGGCAGACATATAATAACTTCTGCTATTGAGCATCCAGCTGTCCTGGAAGTCTGCGCATACCTTGAGAAAAATGGATTCCGGGTGACTTATATCCCTGTTCATCCATCAGGTATCATAGATATTGCCAGGCTCAGGGAGGCAATTATGGATGATACAATTCTGATAACAGTAATGCATGCAAATAATGAGACGGGAACAATTCAACCAATTGCTGACATTGCAGATCTGGCAAGATCAAAGGGTATTGTTTTCCACACAGATGCAGCACAATCAGTCGGCAAAATAAAAGTTGATGTCCGTCAGCTGGGTGTTGATCTGCTTTCTCTGGCAGGACATAAATTATATGGTCCAAAAGGTATTGGTGCTTTATATATCCGTTCCGGTATGCTACCCGTCAAACTTATACATGGAGCAGACCATGAAAGGAACCGGAGAGCCGGTACTGAGAATGTCATGGAAATAGCCGGACTGGGCAAAGCATGTGAAATTGCAGAAAGAGACATGGAAAAGAACCATCTTCACATGAAAACCACCCGTGATCTGTTATTTGATAGAATCAATACGGAAGTAAAGCCGGTTATGCGAAATGGAGATCCTGTCAACTGTCTGCCAAATACCCTGAATTTGAGTTTCCCCGGAATTGATGCCGGATTGTTGCTGTCTTCCATACCCGGGATAGCCGCATCAGCTGGAGCAGCATGCCACAGTGACAAATATGTCATATCTCATGTCCTGCAGGCAATGGGACTCTCTTCTGAATATGCTATGGGGGCTGTCAGGTTTTCAACCGGGAAATTCACTACCCAGAATGAAATTGAACGCAGTGCAGACATGATCATTCATGCAATTTCAGAGATTTCAACTGCCTCAGTTGAAACACCTGATAGAATCATAACATCCGGATTTAAGCTAACAGAATATACTCATGGACTGGGATGTGCCTGTAAGGTTGGCCCCGAATTCCTTGAAAAGATAATTAAACAGATTCCACTAACAGACGATCCCAGGGTACTTATTGATGCCAGAACATCAGATGATGCTGCAGTTTATAAAATGAGTGATGATACTGCACTCATTCAGACGGTTGATTTCTTCACACCGGTTGTTGATGATCCTTTTGATTTTGGTGCTATTGCGGCATCAAATGCATTAAGTGATATTTATGCTATGGGGGGCAAACCTGTTTTTGCACTAAATATAGTTGGATTCCCTATCAAAAGACTTCCCCAGGAAGTCCTTGAATCTATTATGAAGGGAGCAGGTTCAATAACTGCTGAAGCCGGGATTTATATACTTGGCGGACATACAATAGAAAATACTGAACCGATTTTCGGAATGGCTGTAACGGGGATAGCTCATCCAAAAAAAATACTCTCAAACAGCAATGCACAACCAGGTGATGTCTTAATATTGACTAAACCGATCGGGACAGGAATAATAAGTGCCGGCATTAAAAAAGGCCAGGCAAATGACCAAATTATCCGTGATGCTATAGCCTTAATGAAACAATTAAATAAAACTGCATCAGAAGTTGCATCAAATTATCCGGTCAATGCCTGCACTGATATTACAGGATTTGGCCTTGTCGGACATCTGTCAGAAATGATAACTGCCAGTAAGGTATCCGCTGAAATAAACTATGAAAAGGTTCCAGTCATTGCAGGCACCTTTGATTTACTTAGATTAGGATTATCTCCGGGTGGTTCAAGAAAAAACAGGGAGTATTATGACAACCGTGTTTTGTGGGAACCTTATATTAGCGAGGATTACAGGTTAGTATTCTGTGACGCACAGACATCAGGAGGGCTGCTGTTTTCCATACCGGAAAAAGTCAGTAAATCATTTCTTAATGACTTGAAAAAGCATGGCGTCAAACATGCCGTGATTATAGGTATTATAACACCAGATAGTTCATTCAGAATAATGTTTCATTGAACATTTTTAATAATTGATTGCTTATCAGATAATTATAAGGATGCGATTTATTTCTTCAATTTTGTTTTTTAAAAAAAAGTGTTAATTTTACTACTGATTAATAATGTTATAGTACAATACAAAAACCTTCAAACCATGGGCAAGAAAATCTTCCTGTCATTACCTGTAACAGTGGCTGCTTTATTTTTATTAGCAGTAATGTTTTCAGGTTGTGCATCGAACAAAAAAAAGGCTACTGGTGAAAACTTTGGACTTGATTCAACTGAAATCAGTGAAGATCTTCTCGATGATATCGGCAAGGCAAAACAAATATTTTATTCTCTTCCTTCTCCTCTGGAGACTGCCATGTTAATAAAAAATGCAGGTGCCACATATAACGAGGAGCTATTGAATCCGATATCGAATGCATCCAAATATACTACCAATAAAACCCGGGCTCTGAATCTCGGAATTTACACTACAGATCTAAGTTTTGCCAGTTTATTTGATCAGACTCAAACTTCAATTGATTATATGAATGCTGCAAAGCAAATGGCCAACGGACTTGGCATCCTGGACGCTATAGATAACAATACTATTGAAAGGCTTGAGGAAAACATCAACAACCGTGATGTGATTATGGATATTATTTCAGAAACATTCATGAACTCAAGTTCATCTTTAACCGAAACTGCACGTCCTGCTCTTGCATCCATCGTCCTGGTTGGTGGCTGGGTTGAAGGTTTGTACATTGCAACCAGTCTGGTTGGTGATGCACCTATAAAAGATAATAAACTCGTCGGAAGAATTGTAGACCAGAAACTTTCATTTGAAATTGTCCTGAAATTACTCGATGATAATAAGGATAATCCCGATGTTGCTGAATTAATAAAGGAAATTAAAGATCTGCAGGTAACATTCGATAAAATCATTATCACTACATCAAAAATATCGGTTGTTCCTGATGAAGAATCTAATGTTACAATCCTTAAGTCAGAATCTAAAGTCAATATAACACAGGAGATTTTCCGCGAACTGTCAGAAAAAGTTAATGTCCTGAGACAAAATTTCATTTCCTAAAACAATCGTTCTATGAAAAGGATTTTTCAATTAGCCGTAATAGCCATTTTGGTAATCATTCCGGTTGGAGTAAATGCACAATGTAAAGGCTTTGCAAAAAAAGTCTGCAAAGTCGAGCTTGCTCCCTATATTCATGATGGTAACTACCATGCAGCTATTCTTACTGTTGGTGAGGAAGCTGAACTGTATAAAACATTTTATTCTGCGACTGATTATCGTATAGCGGTTTGCGGTACAGGTGATCTCGCTGATATAGAATTCAGGATCATTGATGCTGACCGGAATGTGTTGTATACCAACAAGTCAAAAAATTATTCAAGGATATGGGACTTCAGGTTGGAAGCCAGCCAGCAGCTGAAAATTACTATAATAGTACCGCCCGGAAGTGGACTTCCCGAAGATATTCAGCAGGGATGTGTAGCAATTATGTTTGGCTTCAAAGAAAAGTAATATTGAATTAAATAAAGTAGGCCGTCTCAGAACAAAGTTTGAGACGGTTTTTTTATTCCATATATTTGATAATTATTAATATTAAACATGAAAAAACTTACTATCATATCGTTGATTCTTATTCCAGTTTTTTTGAATTCATGTGAATTCCTGGAAACTGATGGAGATGGCCTTACTACTGAAGAGGTTATTGAAGGCCTTAAGACTGCCTTGATAGTAGGAACTGATACTTCTGTCGTAAAAACATCTGCTGAGGATGGTTATTACGGGGATCCGCTTTTGAAAATTTTGCTTCCTCCAGAAGCCGATGTCATAATTGATAATCTTAACCATCCAATAGTTTCAACATTAGGACTAACTGAGTTGATTGAACAGAAGATTGAAGATGTAGTATTATCCATTAATCGTTCTGCTGAAGATGCTGCCAGTGATGCGGGCCCAATTTTCAAAGATGCCATTACCTCATTGACTATTTCTGATGCATGGGATATATTGAATGGGATTAATCCGGCCTCTAATAAAAAAGAAACAGGATTTGATTCAACTGCTGCCACTGAATATTTGCGGTCCACCACCTATGACGCACTGGTAGAAGCTTTTAGCCCGTATATTAATACGGCCCTGGATAAAGATATCTCTGTCCTGGGTTTTTCCGCAAACGATGCCTGGACCACTCTTACTTCCTATTATAACCAGGCTGCTAATTCAGTACTCGATGTTTTTGATAATCTTAAGCCTGTAAACACTGATATTGGAGAGTACACTGTCGGCAAAGCCCTTGATGGTCTGTTTTTAAAGGTAGGTGAAGAAGAAATCAAGATCCGTCGTGATCCCTGGGCATGGGCTTCGGAAACAGTCGGAGAGATACTTACCCGTGTATTTGGAGAGAAAAATTAAAGCTTCTTAGCCAGATACTTACCTGTATAGGATTTTTTTTCATGAATGATTTCTTCAGGAATTCCTTCAAAAACAATCCTGCCGCCCTCATTACCGCCTTCCGGCCCCAGATCAATGATCCAGTCGGCTCCTTTAATGACTTCAAGGTTATGCTCAATGATCAAAACACTATGACCTTTTTCAATCAATGCATTAAAGGCATCTAGTAACCGGCGGATATCATGAAAATGAAGGCCGGTTGTGGGTTCATCAAAAATAAAAAGGGTTGGTTTCTGAGTCTGTTCTTTAACTAGATAGGAGGCCAGTTTAACCCGCTGACTTTCACCCCCACTCAATGTGCTTGAAGGTTGTCCGAGTTTTATATACCCTAATCCCACATTTGCAAGTGGTTTTAATCTTTCTACAATTCTTTTTTCAGGTCCGCTTTTGGTTCCACTGAAAAAATCTATCGCTTCATTCACACTAATTTCTAAAAGATCATGAATATTTTTCCCCTTATATCTGACTTCCAGAATTTCATCTTTAAATCTTTTTCCTTTACAGCTTTCACAGACCAGACTTATATCTGCCATAAATTGCATTTCAACTTTAATTATACCTTCTCCCTGGCATTCTTCGCACCTGCCACCATCAATGTTGAATGAAAAGTGCGAAGCTTTATATCCATTTATAATAGCTGCTGGCTGGTCAGCATATAGTTTCCTGATCTCATCATAAGCTTTCATATAAGTCACCGGGTTAGACCTGGATGATTTTCCAATAGGATTCTGATCAATCATTTCTGCATTTGCAAGCAGATGAAGATCTCCATCTATCAGGTCATGTGTTCCTGATTTATCTCCCGCTCCATTATATCTTTTGTTAAGTACCGGGAACAATATATTTTTCACCAGGGATGATTTACCTGAACCGCTTACGCCGGTAATAACTGTTATAATATTCAGTGGAAATGTGACATCAATACCTTTCAGGTTATTTTCACGGGCACCTTTGATCCTTATATAATTGTTCCATTTCCGCCTGATAGTGGGAACCGGAATTTTTTCTTCACCCCTGAGGTATTTTGCTGTCAGGCTCTCTTCTGAACGTAAAATATCTGCCGGCTTGCCCTGATAAACTATCTGCCCCCCTTCAATACCTGCAAGGGGACCGATATCAATTATTTCATCAGCCGCCCGGATTATCTCCTCATCATGTTCAACTACCAGCACTGTATTCCCAAGCTTCTGGAGGTTTTTCAATACATTGATAAGCATATGTGTATCCCTGTTATGTAAGCCAATGCTTGGTTCATCAAGAATATACAATGAACCTACAAGGCTGCTTCCAAGAGAGGTTGCCAGGTTTATTCTCTGTGATTCGCCACCGGAAAGTGTGGATGAAAGCCTGTTCAGTGTAAGGTAGCCAAGTCCGACATTAACCAGGTATCCCAGCCTGTTTCTTAACTCCAACAGAATCCTCCCTGCAATATTCTGTTCATTATCGCTTAGTTTAAGGCGGTTTATGAATTCAAGAAGTTCATTTACTGGCATCAGGATCAGTTCCTGTATTGGTTTTTTCTGGATCCTGACATATGAGGCCTCAGTTTTCAGACGTGTTCCATTACATCTGGGACACTCTGTTTTTCCCCGATACCTTGATAACATTACCCTGTACTGGATCTTATATTTTTTTTCTTCCAGGTACTCAAAAAAAGCATTTAATCCTTTAAAATACCTGTTTCCTTTCCAGAGCAATTGTTTTTGTTCCGCAGTTAAAAGATAGTAAGGTTTATGGATTGGAAATTCAGACCTTTCCGCTGCATTGATCAGCTTTTCTTTCCATCTCTTCATTTTATCACCTTTCCAGCATATCACTGCATCTTCATACACCGAAAGGCTTTTGTTTGGTATTACCAGATCCTCATCGATCCCGATTATCTTACCATAACCCTCACATAAAGGGCATGCGCCAAGCGGATTATTAAAACTGAACATATGAACGTCAGGTTCTTCAAATTCAATCCCGTCTGCCTCGAACCGGTCAGAAAATGAAAAACCAGATTCACCCGGATTATCGAGTATTTTAATAGTACATTCTCCTTTTCCCAGGCCAAATGCTGTCTGAACTGAATCAGCGACCCTTGATAATGAATCTTCATCCAACCTGACAATAATCCGGTCAATGACTATATTTATTTTATCTCCCTCTTTCACAATTTCATTATTTCCGGTAAGATCATCTATCCTATATATCTCTCCACTCCGCTCGATCCTCGTAATGCCTTGTTTTAAAAGGAATTCCATCTCTTCAATTATATTCCGCCCTGTATGAAAAGTGTACGGGGCAAGAATTAGCGCCTTAGAACCTTCTCCAAGAGAGACAATATAATTAACAACATCCGTCACTGTATGCTTTTTCACCCGCTTTCCTGAGACTGGAGAATAAGTTATTCCTATCCTGGCATACAATAACTTGAGATAATCATAAATCTCGGTGGATGTCCCGACTGTCGATCTTGGATTTCGGGTATTAACCTTCTGTTCAATAGCAATAGCCGGTGGTATTCCCTTAATAAATTCAACCTCAGGTTTATTAATCCTTCCAAGAAATTGACGGGCATAAGCCGAAAGGCTTTCTACATAACGTCTTTGTCCCTCAGCATAAAGGGTATCAAATGCAAGTGAAGATTTGCCGGAACCTGATAAGCCAGTTATTACTACAAGCTTGTTTCTGGGGATCTGTACATCAATGTTTTTAAGATTATGTACCCTGGCCCCTTTTATATATATATTTTTTTTTATAATTTTATCCCCTGATGGCATGAAAATTGCTCTAAAAAAGTATTATTTGAAGAAATTTTGAAACACAAAAATAGTTATTTTTGCATTACGATTATTTTTGAGTTTCTTGTATATTCTGTAGTTAAATTATTAAATCGGAGGATTGCCTATTGATAATTTCTACCTTATTCTAACCAAAGAAGGAGGTAGTATCCATGATGCAGAATTTAACAGATCAGGAACTTGTTCAGAGATTTCTGGGAGGTGATAATACCAGCATAGAAACCCTGATCAACAGACATAAGAATAAGGTTTATACCTATATAATTCTTACAGTTCGAAATCAGCACCTTGCTGAGGACATTTTTCAGGATACATTTATTAAAGTAATTAAATCCCTTCACGAAGGAAAATACCGGGATGATGGGAAGTTTTTATCCTGGGTTATTCGGATTGCTCATAATCTTATTATTGATCATTTCCGCAAAGAAAAACAAATCAATACGTTAACAAAAAAAGATTATGAAGCGGATATTTTTAACTCCCGTAAATTTTCTGACGGTAATGTTGAGGATTTTATAATAAAGGAACAGATTACCAATGACGTCAGATCTCTCATTAATGAACTGCCTGATGACCAGAAACAAGTAATTTTATTGAGACATTATGGCGGGCTCAGCTTCAAGGAAATTGCAGAACAGACAAATGTCAGTATAAATACTGCTCTCGGCCGTATGAGATATGCACTTATTAACCTGCGCAAAATCATCAAAGAAAAGAATATTGTACTGACTGTTAATTAATTGTGATTTTTTTTTGAATTTATCTGTCATTCTATACTTTTTTCACAGATTGAGCGTTATATTTTTAAATTGAATGAGATTTTCATTTGCCTATGGTGAAAACTTCTACTTTTCTCTACATTTGTGACAATCTGGATGAAGAAAATGAAAAGTTAATTGACGTAGATGCTGTAACGCGTAAAGAAGAATGTGATTACAAAGATGTTTGGCAGTTTTTAGATGATCTTCTGATTGAAGCAGATCCAAACCTGGTCAAACACATTATTAACCAGATCTGTCAGCGTTAAACATTCTCTGAACTGATCACTTTTAAAAGGCTGTTTGAGTATGTATCAAACAGCTTTTTTATTGCCGGAAAAATAAATTGAATTCATGACAGGCCATAACACCGGCAGTTTCAGACCTGTAAATAAAAGGTCCAAGGCTGGCTTCGATAAATCCGTTTCTTACGGCCATTTCTACTTCCTGCGTGGTAAAATCTCCCTCAGGACCAATAAGTATTAGTGCTGGTGATTCATTCAACAATCCATCACGTAAAAGCCGGAGATTCTTAAGATTACAATGGGTAATAATTTTCGATTTTGCATTTTTTTCATTAAAAATGTCCTCATAAGTTTTAACCGGATTAAACCTTGGAAGATATGCCCGTTGTGATTGCTTCATTGCTGAAATGAGAATACGTTCAGCCCTTTTAACATTAATTACTTTCCGTTCGGATCTAGTGCAAATTAGAGGGGTAATCTCATCAATTCCAATCTCAGTGACTTTTTCCAGGAACCATTCAAATCGCTCCGTATTCTTCGTAGGGGCAATGGCAATATGCAGATAATGAATCCGTTTTCTGTATCCAGGGATGGTTTCGACAATCTTCACCCTGGTTTTTTTTATATCAGGATCCTGGAGTACAACATGGCACAAAGTACCCTTTCCATCCACCAGGTACATGGTTTCATTCTTTTTCAGCCTCAAAACCCGGATACAATGTTTTGATTCCTCTTCAGACAGGATAATCTCAGATCCTGATATATCAGAGCAGTAAAAAAAAATTTTATTCGACAATTTCGGCACCCCCTTCCAGAAATCCTCTGAGGAACATGTCTTTTTTCCGACCGGTAGTCACAATGAATATGTAAGGCTCTTCATTACGTTTCGTTTTTAATTGCCTCTGCTTTGTTTTAAGATCACCGACTGTGAGATTAAAGTTGCGATTCGAAGAAAGAACATGCATGACACCCCGGGTATAAGCAAAATAGTACCATATATCCCGATCTAGTTGAAGATAAACATCAAACAGATCCCCGCTGCGGCGTTTGGATAATTCCATATAACCATCGACCATTTTATGAATCTGTTGGCCATTAATGCTGCCAATACCAATTTTGCCGGTTGACCGATACGATCTGGTATCCTGGTTCCAAATAAGATCTACTTTTGTAAAGAAAAGCGTATGAATAAGTTCCTGCGGGATATTCTGATACTCACCATAGAGGCCAAGTTCTGCCTGAAGAATTTCATTGCGATTTTTCCCAATGATGTCGGAAATTCTTTTATTATATTTTTCATCAGTAAGGTTGAAGGGTTCAAGTCCCGGCAGGCTATCAATGTCATGAGACATGATCTGAAAAGCATCATCAGACATCAAAAAATCCATACTAATCATTGTTCCTAAAGTTGTCTTTTCTGTAATAGTTTCATGTTCCACATCTCCAAATGAGGAGATGACAGTTTGCCCTAATCTGATCCCAAGATCTATATCACCTTCCCCATATTCAATGCATGTGTTACGGGCCAGCTTAAGATAATTACCGGGTAATCGAAGATCAGCAAGTTTTTCTTTACTTGCGATTCTGTATTCATCTGTTTTCTTGTCATAATACAGGAATCCATTAGCAGTAACAATAAACCTGTCACTCGGTAATTTTTTCTTGTTGAAAAAAGCAGGGTAGATATGGGACGAATCCCGTGTGATAAAAATCCCAGCGTGCAGGTAATTCATATTAATATCCAGTGGCTGGGCTGGAACTGGAATATAAATATCAGCCGGATTTATTTCAGCTTCAAATTTGACATAATTTATTTCCAGACTTTCACATTCGTGAAAAAGTTTTACACCTCCGTAAAATGTAAGAAATGGATTTTCAGCAAATAATTTTGCCTTGCCCTGGAATCCATAATAAGGACTCAGTGTAAAGTTCTGTGTTTCCGGGATCGTCCCATTAGCAATTGTATTAACCGAATCATCTACCTGAATATCATCAAAGAAAATAGATTGTTTTTCACCTGTTTCATCAACATAATCATAATAACCTGTTCCCGCATAATTGTATTTGCCAAGAATATTTACTGCGGCACTATAAATTGAATGCAACCTGGATTGTCGATTAACCAATATATTTGCATTCTCCAGCTTTTGAATGTATCCATCCGGTTTTACATTTATTTTCCCATCCTTTGGATAGATATATGCATCGGCTACCTTTAGAAATGTCACATATGAGGCAAGTATTATATTATTCTTATAATCATACACAGCACTGTTTGAAACAAAGCTTAATGAATCCTGGTTACGATCAATTGATATATACCTGGGACCAATCAGCTCTTCTTCACCTTCAAGTGTTTGATAAGTTCCCGGAGGCCCTTCCCCGCCTGATTTGGTTCCCATTTCCAGTTTAGTACTATCCATGTTCCAGGCAAAAAGATTTAGCCGGCTGATATATTTGTTTTCAGGGAATTCAACCAGAGAGAATTCCTCATTGGTCTGGAATAATCCTGAACGACTTTCGAAGTCGACATGGGCATTAACATTATCTGTCACCAACGTAAAACCATCTGTATTCAGCGATTTGAGTCTGAAGTCTGCGGTATCTGAATTAAATGCATATGCCTGATAATCGAATTTATCTGAAACAAGAACAGAATTTGTCAGATCCATTTTTCCCGATCCTGAAAGTCCTGTCGATGTAAGTACCAAATCACCGTCCAGAAAAGTGCTGTCATTAAGAATTGTAAAGGGCTTGCTTCCTTTTGAGACCAGAAGTTGATCCAGATAAGGATAAAAAATAATTTTATTATTCATTGAACTTACCAGGGGATATTCAATCCCGGAAGGCTGTTTTTGAATCTCGAATTGTGAAAGAGTGGCAAACATAGAATCGGGGTGAAACATTATGCCTTCTGATCTCCCCCAGGATGTAAGGTATTCAAATTTTCCAGTGCCTATCAACCCCTGGTTGCTCATGTTAAGATATTCATAATATTTACCTTTACCCTTGTAGATATCAAGGCCGGATGTGTCTGTTAAATGCCTGAAACCAAGGGATTGGTCCTCCTGGATAAGCAGGGTTTGTTCTATTTCGGGGAAAATATCGGCTGAGACAAAACGTCCATTAAGCTTTAATCCTGTTTTGGAAAAATTATCAAGACTATCAAATTCAAATGGATAAATCTCGAAATAAAAATCATCCTTTTTATAGACACCATTCTGAATTTCCGGATCTTCATAATAGACGAATGAGTTTTCCTTGCTGGTAAAAATTGGATAGTGGGGATAATTATTTCGTCCGGATTTATTATCAGGTTCATCGATAAGCAACTCACCGGTCATATCCTCAATTATACTTTCTATATTCAATAAAGCAGCTCTTCCATAAGCATCCAGATCTTCCGTCTTAACCTTAAGGCTCAGGCTATCTATATCCTGCAGATCCAACCTGAAACTGTCATAATTAAAAAAGAATTTCTCACCATAAAAGTTGAACAGACCTGCATCTATAATCCCATCAAACTGAAAACTGCGATTCCTCTTGAGGATAATTTTTGAATAACGGGGAAAAATTCCGACATTCTGTGCATTACTTAATCGGATTGAAGATATCCCATTGATAGTAAGATCATATGTTGAAAGATCCAGGCTGCCATTCTCAAGTGGTGCCTGGGTTTCAGATACGAGGTTTATCACATCATAATCAATATAATCAACGCTGGCATATACCCAGTCGTAAAGCTTTTGGCGCAATGTAACTATATCATCATCAATATTATAAATCAGAAATCCCATATTGGCAAGCCGCTTCAGCATCTGCTGAACCTGGTTATGCTGTGTTCTGATAAATTTCGCAAAATCTATACCTCTGAAAGAGATCGAAAATGCAACCTCGGAATACCTGCGTAATAATGCCAGGGGATTAGTTTCATCTATTCCCTGAAGACGTACGTATGTCCGGGCATCGAACAGATTATCAGACTGGAAATTTGCCAGGCTCGATGCTGAACCTTCCCTGCCTTTGAATAATATCTTGTTTTCGTCAAGTTTCCATCGCAACTGATCAAAATTCATTTCAACCTTGTGATAATTATTATAAAATGGTGATTGTGATTGAAAATCCTCAGTCCTGTTCAGAGAAATAATATTGTCTTTTGAAGTATAACTCAGCCCCAGATAAGGATGATAAATAGAATCTTTCCCTATTGGAATTGTAACCTGTGCTCCAACACCTATAAGCCGACCAGGTTGAAATGCAAAATACTCCGAAAAGGCAACCATTTTGATAGAATCACCTTTGAAAAATTGAAGCCTTGCTTTCTGAAATTTTGTTCCTGAACCGACAAGCTTAGAGCCAAGCATAGCCAATCCCCCCTGGAAATTCACGTTTTTATAAATGTTATTTATCCTGTAATTAATCTGATATGATTCAAATCTGGGATAGTTGGATTTTTCAGGTGACCCAACAGGCTCGACTTTATCTTCAAGCTTACCAAGCATACTGAAATTCAAGTAAACCTTATTGTAAAAATTAACGGAATCAGCAGTATAATTCGATAACCTCATATTTATATGGTATCTGCCAAGTTCACTATAAACCTCATTGCTGTTGTATCCAGACCTTTCCCAGGTAACTCTTCCCCCTTTACCATACCAGGTCTGAGTATATGGTTCAAAAATCCCTTCTGCATCAAATATTTGTATACTATCACGAACGGCAATACAGGTTAATGTAACCGGTTTAAATATGATCCTGATGGAATCCTTAAACTCAAAATAAAAATCAGGCTGTGAGGCTTTCCATTGTGTTGAGGTCGACTGAAAAATAATATTATGACGGATCAGATTATTAGTGATATTTAAATAGTTTTCAACTTCAGTCACCTGCCTGTTCCTTGAATCGACTAGAAAATTAAGCCCTTCCTTCCAGGCATTGTAACTGGCTTCATCCTGAACTCCATCAAGGAAAGCCTCCTGATTCATGATAAACAGGATAAAATGGGGCTTTGGACGGGCATTTTTCCTTAGAAGTTTATTTGACAGAACAATTATATCATTTTTTGCAGCAGGTGAGATCATACCACTATCCCAGGCAGCCGTATAATTATCCATTATTATTTTTTCGTTTTCCGATAAAACAGATCCCATGAACGTCTTCAGTTCATCGGAATATTTTTCCGGTTCACTTGAAAAGGTTGAAATGACCTGAGAAGATACATAATGCAAGGAAGATAATATGACCGCAACCAGTACAATTCCTTTTTTCATGATAATTGATTTATCGGACAGATTGAACTATAGCTATGAAATCATTTGCCTGCAGAGATGCCCCTCCTATAAGTCCACCATCGACATCCGGATTTTTAAATAAATCCCTGGCATTTGAAGGTTTACAACTTCCTCCATACAGAATAGTCGTATCTTCGGCTGTGTGTTCATCATATTGTTTCTTAATCAGTTCCCGGATAAATTTGTGCATTTCCTGTGCCTGTTCAGGAGTTGCATTTACTCCAGTCCCGATAGCCCAGACAGGTTCGTAGGCAATAACTAATTTCCTGAACTGTATCTCATCGAATTTAAAAACAGATTCATCCAATTGCTTTTTTACTGTATCAAAATGCTTGCATGACTCTCTTTCTGATAATTGCTCACCACAACAAAAAATTGGAATAAGATCCTGATCAATAGCAAGTTTTGTCTTCTTAAATAACGTCTCATTATCTTCATGGAAATAACATCGCCGTTCAGAATGGCCTATAATAACATATTGTGCTCCTGTTGATTTAATCATTTCAACTGAAACTTCGCCGGTATAGGCTCCTTTGGATTCAGAAGCACAATTTTGTGCTGACAAAAAAACTCTGGTCAGAGATTTACTTATTTCAGTAAGATGGGTAAAGGGGGGAGCCACGATTACAACCACATCTGATGGATTACTTTCGACAAGCCTGTTGACATCTTTTGCGAGATTGATTCCCTCAGAAAGAGTAGTATTCATTTTCCAGTTTCCGGCAACGATTTGTTTTCTCATAATTAAAGATTATTAATATTACTTTCTTTAAAAGTCTGCAGAATATGTAATCCTGATAACTGCTGCAATAAATAACACAAATACTGCAAGTAGAAGGATTATTGTCCTTTCATTATCTTTCCTGGCCTGATCAAGAGAAAATGCCAGATAATCACTACCGGCATTCATTAAAACCGGATAGTCCCTGTAATGCCACTTCCCTATAATGGTTCCTTCCTTGAGCAGAACGAGTCCGGGATTTGATCTTATTATTGTTTTAAGGGTAATCTCATCCGTAGCATAAAAATCAAAATTCAGATTTAGAGAAGAGGTTTTTTCTTCGACTTCATTTTTATTTGATGCTGTGAGGCAATAAAATGAACAATTATTATTTGTACATAAAGCTGCAAGGTCATTGGCCATTTTTAATGCATCATCATCAGCATCCTGAAGGTTATAAGAAATAAGTAACATACTGTAATCCTGATCTTTAAGTATTAATTCAGTAAGATCAAATCCATTTTCATCGACAATTGAAAAATCATGAACTGGAGGTTCGTACCCTTTATTTAAAAGGATATGCCGGCTATCGACAAATTTCCATGTTGAATCCTGCCAGGGATAGTCATCTTCTGTAAACTCCATTACCTGCCCATTCTTCTCATAATAAAGATATGTTTTATACTCATCAGTTTGAGCTCCTTCAGGTATAACCATTTTGTCAGCAATGTGGGTTCCAATGCTGTATGGCCTGAAATCAAGCAACGGAAGATGCCGAAGGGCATGAACCTGAAATGCCACCACCAATAAAGCAAACACAGAGAGATAAATCCATTCAGTGAGAGTCGGATATACAGGACTGATCTTTTTCCTTGAAATAAAGATTAAAACAGCAAACGGAAGCAGAATGATATTTTTAATAAATGTCTGCCAGTTGGTCATGATTATTGCATCTCCGAAACATCCGCAATCTGATACCGGATTTGTCAGCGCAAGAATGAATGTCAGAATTGTAAAGAATACCATGAAGATCAGAAGTCCCCATGAAGCAATTTTGTACCTGTAACCAAGCAGCATCGAAATTCCAATCAGGAATTCAATTGATGCAAGTATTATTGCGAGGGGCAATGCGATAGGTTCAAGAAACTGAATGTGAAAAGCAACAAAATAATCTGTGAATTTGTAAGTCGATCCGAGTGGATCGACAGCTTTAACAAAACCTGAAAAAATAAAAACTGCTCCGGTAATAAGCCTGCTGATGCTGATTAAAACTTTCATTTTCAAACTGAATAAATTTATCAAATGCCCATTTGTTTCTTTATCTTTTCGAAAATGTTTTCGGGAGAAAGAATCCCATTTTGCTTATCACTGCAATCAATTCTGAAAAATTGAGGATCTTCAGCAGTTAAATCAAGGTACACTTTTCTGACTTCTTTCTGAAACTCAAGGTTCTGTTCATGAATATCAATTTGTCCGTTAAGATATTTTCTGTCTTCTCCCTGTCTCGGATCTTTCAATTTTTTTTCAGTGAAATCAGACGGTACATCCAGAAAAAGTTGTATATCTGGCCTGGGTATCCTGTAATAGTCATATTCAAGATTGATTATCCATTTCTTTAGTTCCAGTTTCTCCTCCCCCTTCTGAATTTTGGCACATTGAAAAGCAATATTCGAACTGACATACCGGTCTGCTATTACATAATGTCCTTCCCTCAGCCATTGGGATATTATACTCTTTGCATCATTCCTGTCGCCTGCATAAATAAGTGCAATCAGGTATGGATTCACAGTGCCTAATTTCCCGAAGTCGCCCCTCAGGAACATTGAAATAAGCCCACCGAAGACAGGCGAATCTGTTCTTGGAAAATGAAGATACCTGTATGATATTTTCCTGCTGTCAAGATATTTGAGTAATAACTTGATCTGGGTTGATTTCCCGGATCCATCTAGCCCCTCAATAACTACAAATTTCATGTACAGGTATTTTATTACTTTTGAGTAGTATAAATCGCTTTAAATGTTCTTTAAAGATACATTTTTTTCAAAAAACCGAAGTCTGAATTGTGGTGGTAAACTACTGGATTTATCTGCCCCTAAGGTAATGGGCATTTTAAATGTCACTCCGGACTCATTCTATGACGGTGGAAAATATGACAGTACAGATAAAATACTAAAGAAGGTCGCTGGCATGATTAGTGAAGGGGCAGACATTATTGATGTTGGAGGTATATCAACACGTCCTGGATCTGAACCGGTCTCTGAAAAGGAAGAAATCAAAAGGATAATTCCGGCTATAAGTCTTATCCGTGATCACTTTCCTGGTACCATTATTTCTGTTGACACTTACAGGGCAAATGTAGCCCGCACAGTTGTAAAAGACTATTCAGTGGAATTAGTTAATGATATATCGGGTGGTGAGATGGACAAAAATATGTTTGAAACAATTGCAGATCTCCATATTCCTTACATTTTTATGCATATGAAAGGTTCTCCACTGACTATGCAAGCTCAAACCCAATATGAAGATATCCTCACAGAGATTCTCGATTATTTTGCCTCCAGAGTTGATCGTTTGAGAGTGCTTGGGCTGAATGATATTGTTATTGATCCTGGCTTTGGATTTTCCAAAACCATTGAGCAAAATTTTTATCTTTTAAACCGGCTTAACGCTTTCCATATTTTCGAATTGCCAATCATGGTGGGTATTTCAAGAAAATCAATGATATACAGGACTCTTAAATCAGAACCTTCAGGTAGTCTGAACGGAACGACAGTTCTGAATACTGTCGCTTTATTAAAAGGTGCAAATATTCTAAGAGTACATGATGTCAAAGAAGCTGTACAGACTATCACTCTATTGGAGAAATTGAAGACCCTGAAAATTTCAGACTGATTTTACTAAATTTGCATTATGACTGATCTCTTCATAAAGATCCGGATTCTGGATGTAATTGATATACTGCTGGTAGCATATTTAATGTTCCAGGTATATTTGTTAATTCGTGGAACTGCTGCAATGAATATTTTTATTGGCATTCTTTCAGTATACCTGGTCTGGATCTTAGTGAGAGTACTAAATATGCAATTGCTTGGGACTATTCTTGGCCAGGTAATAGGTGTTGGTGTTATTGCGCTTATCGTGGTCTTTCAGCAGGAGATCAGAAGATTCCTGATTTTCATAGGTAACCGCTATCTTAACCGCAACCGGTTGAATTTTGAAAAAGTATTTCCTGTCGTTTTTGGCGGCCAGCCGACCATGAAGATTAAATCCATAATCAAAGCCTGTATGAATATGGCAAAATCAAAAACCGGGGCTCTTATTGTTTTAGGCAGAAAATCAGAATTAGCAATTTTTGCAGAAACTGGCGACATACTGGATGCAAATACTTCCAGCCGTTTACTTGAGAGTATTTTTAACAAAAACAGTCCATTGCATGATGGGGCAGTTATTATTATAAATGACAGAATCGCAGCTGCCCGTTGTGTCCTGCCTGTTTCAGAAAATCTAAATCTCCCCCCAAATTTTGGTCTTCGGCACAAAGCCGGACTTGGCATGTCGGAACAAACTGATTCCATTGTCATAATTGTCTCAGAAGAAACTGGTTCAATCAGCCTTGCAGAACACGGTAGTCTTTACTCGGATATTGATCTGAAGGAATTATCGAAAAAACTGGAGCGGGAATATACCTGACCTGAATCAGATGCTGGGTCCGGAAGAAATAAGACTCCTTGTTTCTTCAGTATCTGCGAAATTTTCGAAGTTCTTAATGAATTTAGCAGCAAGTGATCTTGCCGCCTCATCCCATTCTTCAGGTTTTTTCCAAATATTTCTTGGATTCAGTATATTGTCGTTTATCCCTGGAATACTTTTTGGTATCCTAAGGTTAAAAACAGGAAGTAATTCATATTCAACCCTATCCAGTTCTCCATTGAGTAT